>DATNBZ010000062.1:0-53725 GCA_035607285.1 Blastocatellia bacterium
AATTCAAACTACGATGAGATATGCCCATGCAACGGACGAGGGCAAGAGGCGAGCGGTCGAAGCTCTCGAAAGAAAACCCGCAAAGGCGGTCACAAATCGGTCACAATTGAAAGCAGTCGGGGAGTAGGTATGGTTGATGTGTTTTGTAAACCTTTGGGAGAGTTGAAGATGTTGATGGCCCCTGGAAGATTCGAACTTCCAACCAAAGGATTATGAGTCCTCTGCTCTGCCGTTGAGCTAAGGGGCCAATCTTTAATGTTGAGTCACTTACATAACACGGTCTGAGGCTACCTCTGTTCGTGTAGCGGATACTGTAGCGGGTACGCGGCTTTTTTCTGCTTTCTCGGGCTCGCCTGTCTTCTCCGGCTCGACGACAGCGTTGAGGGTTTCAAGCCGTTCGAAGGCGCGCTCCATTGCCTCTGTCGAAGGGTGAACGTACTTCTGAGAGACCGTGACGCTGCTATGTCCAGCTATCCGCATGATCGTGAATGCATCCACCCCGGCTTCCCCTAACCTCGTTAGAATGTGTGACGCAGGGAATGTAGCACAAAGTCTTTGGGCAAGCCTAGTGCGGCTCTGGTTGTGCTGTGCTGGTGGTCAAGCGAAGTTGATAGGAAGGCACTATCTGTGTCCTTCCCTGCGCGGGGAAACAGCCAGGTGTCATTGCTCGTCACTCTGGCTTTGAGCATAGTACTAACGCGGCCTGTAAGGCTCACTGCTCGAACATTGGCTACTGAGAGAGTGAGGGCATTCTGAAAGACTGTTACAGCCCGAGCTTCGAGAATTAGCTCTCCTGTTATATGAAAAGATCTAAACCACCAGCTCTCCGGGGATGGACTTGAACGCGGAGCTATTCCACTCAGATTCATCCTCAAGACGATGGGTTGTGAGAAGCAACGAGAGGCGACGTGGGGTGATTTAACCATCTTGGAGAACTCCTACAGATCGTGGATGATGTTTTGGATTATGAGAATGACGCATCGGCCGGCCATCAAAATTGTCTCTTAACAGCGAACAGAACCATTTATCTAACGCGACTTCTTGGAGGACTGAATAGCGAAAACTGCCGCAGATTATTCGGTCGCGGGCGTTCTGTATTAGTCTTTGCCATTGCTCACGCGAGAGAGAAGGGAACAACGCTTCAAACGGATCGCTTCGGGGAGCCGACTTAGTTTCGCGGGAGCCCTACCGAGGTCTCAAACATTTGGTGTGGCATAACCGAATGAAAATCACTTAAGCAATGTGATCCGATGCGCAAGAGCGTTCCAGTCAGCTTGTGCGAGAGATGACCTCGGAAGTCCGCGTGCGGTCTTTACTATAAACATCGCACCGCTACGGGGTTGCCGAGCGGAACGCTCGATCGCCGCTTCGAAGTGCCGCGACCCAAGTCCCATTTCTAATTACACCCCCTCTGATGGCCTCGGCCTTTTTCTGATTGACAGAATGTAATGTATGTCGTATTATGCGGCCCTGTTTTGTTCTGATTCGACTCGGACAGAGGGCCCGGCGCCGAGGGAATCCATCTAGTTTGGGTGTCGCGCTGTTCATTTGCACCGTCTCCGCAGTTGCGATCCAGTCTGATGCTCAAATTTCATAGGTACTAAAAGTGGAGCCGCAGTTTCTCGGTTCGCGGCAGTGGCGCCACCATCGCGGTCAAAAAACATGTAGTTGCGCGGATATGTTTAAGCGAGCGCGCGAGCCTGGCGTACGGTCTATGGCGACGCTACGCCAGGTAGCACTTGTGATGATCAATGAAAGCCTTACCCGGTTAGTTGTTAACCCTTGGAGGTGAGTGGGGCGGCATGGTGTCCAGCCACGGGCGCCCGCCGTGGTGTGTCCCCTTTGGTTCCTGCAAGAAAAATATCTCTTGTTTCCGAACTCACCTTCAACAAGCGAAATGAGGGAAAGACATGCCCAGTCTGGCGATTCGCCTATTCGGCAAGTTCTCGGCCGAGTCGGACGGCCAACGACTCGACGGTATTGATGGCGGCAAGCTGCAGGAGCTGTTCTGTTATTTGCTATTGAATCGCTGCCGCCCACATTCGCGGGAGGTCCTGGCCGCGATGCTTTGGGGTGACTGCCCGACGGCCCAGTCAAAGAAGTATTTGCGGCAAGCGCTTTGGCAACTACAAACTGCGCTCAGCTTCCCCGAACAGAAACGCAACCGGTTGCTGTTGATTGACGCCGACTGGGTGAGCGTCAACTCTGAAGCAGACTACTGGTTCGACGTACGCGAGTTTGAACGGAGCTTTGGCGAGGCGCAGGGCGCCGGAGGGCAGCGCTTCGAACCGGATACGGCGGCCAGGGTCGCCAAGGCCGTCGATCTTTATCGTGGTGAGTTGTTGGAAGGTCGCTTTGACGACTGGTGCTTAGTCGAACGCGAGCGGCTCCAGAATATATACTTAATGATGCTCGACAAGCTGATGGCTTATTCAGAGGCTGCAAAGCACTACGAGGCCGGAATCGGCTATGGCGCCAGAATTCTTAGTTGCGATCGCGCGCGCGAGCACACCCACCGGCGGCTCATGAGGATCTACTATCTGGCGGGGGACCGCACTTCGGCGCTTCGCGAGTATGATCGTTGCGTGGCTGCGCTCAAGGAAGAACTTGGCGTTAATCCCGCGCGAAAGACCTCTCAACTCTTCGAGCAGATACGCTCGGATCAATTGGAGACGGTTGATGCTCTCTCCGGTTCCGGCGACTCTGAAGGAGTCCCGATCTCTCAAATATGCGAAGCGCTTGGGCGCCTCAGGCAAGTGAAGATCGCGCTCGTCCACTTTCACCGTCAGATTAAAGACGACATTCACGCACTCGAAGGGCTGGTGAACGGGAAGAGAGATGGTGGCTAGGTCAGCTTACACGAGACTCGCCTGCACCTACCCGCATTCCGCACCCCTTTCCTCAAGTGTACTTCTACTTGTGCCGATCTTTTGTTGATCAACCACATCCGAGGAAACAAACAAACCATGACCAGGTAAGGCTCCAGGCTCTGCCTCGATACAATCTCCGTCCTCCTGTTCGAAGTCCTACGCCAAAGACGATCGATAGACGTGCGCGAGACGTTCGCTGATACCGGCCTTTGCTATAAGCGACGCGTCGTGATCGTAGGCCCAATGCCGAAGTGCTCGACAGCGGAGTGAGGATGGCATTGCTTGGAGACTCGTTTGAGTCCGTGACCCATTCGTTCGTTGTCAGGATTTGGCTCGAAGAGGACGATCGGGCCTCTTGGCGAGGACACATAACACACGTGCACAGCGGCAAGCGGCAATATGTCGAGAGACTAGGGGACATTGTCGACTTCATCGCGCTCCAGTTCGACGGCATCAACCTTGGGAGGAGGGACCGGTTCAAAAGATGGTGGTCCGCGCGAAAGCGCAAACGGAGGCAGGGAGGGGGCGACAGTGGCTAGCTATCAAGCAATTGCTGCGGTCAGCCGTGCAATACGAGGTATGCTCGACTCAGCATGTCCGAGGCCCGAGTTCGACGGCGCGCAATTCAAAGTGTACCAGGTTAACGACTTTCAGACCCCGATGGATGAAGGAGTCTCGCTCTATCTTTATCGAGTATCGTCCAGTTCGCGGCGCAATCTGCCTTCACGCATCGGACCGAACGGAGAGACATACCGTCCGCCTCTGCCGCTCGATCTCTATTACATGCTCACGGCGTGGGGACGCACGTTTGAAAAGCAGCAGGAGTTGTTGGGCTTCTGCATACGTGAGCTGGGGAACGCCCCGATTCTGCCCTCCGGCCTGCTCAACCATTTTGGTCCGGAGCGGGACGTTTTTCGCGAGGACGAAGCAGTCGAGCTGGTCTTCGAGCCGCTCAGCTTGCAGGACTTTTCCAATATCTGGGAGCCGCTCAAACCGAACCTTCAACCCTCGGCGACTTATGTTGCAAGGATGGTCTCAATAGAGTCCACGGTGGAGGTGACGGGTGGCGGAATCGTTCAGACGAGGCGGTTTGAATTCAAAGACGCGACAGGACTGAGCGGGGAGTGAGGGAATGAACCAGACGCTGCTCATTGAAACACTGCCGGTAAGGGAGGTGCTCCTACGAGAATCTCTGCTGGGCTTGCGATTCTGGGATGAGGTGACCGGGAAGGTCGTGCGCGACGGGCTGGTTGTGACTGCTTATCCATCCAAGAGCCCGCTGCGGCGGATCGAGGCGGTTGTGAACAGCTCCGGTGTATATGTGCTAAACGGACTGCCCGGCTTAAGAGAAGTCGAGTTCGGAAACGCGCTACCGACAAAGGCGACTTTCAAGATCGAAGTCATCGACGCCTGGCGCCGGTTCCAACCATTTCTATTAACCAGGGATGCGCCCGTCGAGGGAATAATCACTTCGCCTGATGCCGCAGGAGCGTCGTCCCCGTCGACGAGCCCGGGAATCTCTCTCTATTCGACCGCTTCGCGCGCGGTGCCGGAGCCTATGGCGGTATTGCGCGCGGAGCTGCGCGAATGGAAATCAAGCGGCGACCACGAAGGCGACCCCGCCCGCTGGGCGGTAGTGGAGGCTCGAATGGGCGGACGGCGAATCGCTCGTGGAGTCGCCGACGGGAGGGGAGTGGTTGCGCTGTTGTTTGCGTATCCGGCGCCAGTGACCCATACGCTTGGATCGCCTCCGGAGATTTCACCACCGGGCGCCGAGAGTCCAGCGCTCAGAGATCAGCAATGGCCGATCGAGGTCTCGGCAAGCTTCGACAGGTTGAACCCGGAGCCGCCGCTTCCGAAGTGGCCGTACCCACCGTTTCCACGCTGGCCCGCGCTGCCCGAGTTGTCAGACGTGCTCAGTCAATCGCCGGCGACGCTGTGGGCGGATACCGAGCGCAATGAAGTCCTGACCGAAGCGGTGTTGAGTTTCGGGCGCGAACTGGTTGTTGCTTCCGTCGACCGCGCGGTCAATAAGACAAGATCGGTTCTTTTCATTTCCGCGGCGGGCTCACCGCCCTGAATGATGCGGGAGGCCGGCACTCAATGGCGCCGGCTTCTGTAACGTAGCCCACGGACAGGTTCCGTGATTGATAGGAGGAAAAGGGATGCCTGAATACTTAGCTCCCGGAGTTTACGTCGAAGAAGTCTCGTTCCGGTCAAAGTCGATCGAAGGCGTCAGCACAACGACGACCGGCTTCATCGGCCCCGCGCGCTACGGACCTTTGGATCTGGAGCCGGACATCATAACCAGTCTCGGCGAATTCAAACGCACGTACGGGGACGGTCAACAACTGAAATTCGGCACGTCTGGGTCGCTTATGCATAACTACCTCTGGCACGCGGTCCGCGCGTTCTTCGAGGAAGGGGGCAAGCGGCTCTATGTCGTGCGAGTTTTCAAACCAAGTGTCGGCGACGGCCGCGCGCGTAAGAAGGTGCCGGCGTCGGGCGGAGCCTCGCTCGAAATCGCCGCCCGGTTTCCAGGTGAGTCAGGAAACGCTCGCGCGCGGATAACGGTGAAACTCGGCCAGAGCATTCTCGGTGGTGAGCCCGGGAGTCCGACGCTTGGTGCGCTGCGCGACAAAGACGTTGTCTTGATCAGCGACATCACGAGTCCCATCGACAGCACGCCCGGGAGCGGCACTTTTTACGAGGCCTCGTCTACCTTCGACCCGGCGACAAAGCAGGTTGTCTGGAGTTTTAAGTCGTCCACGGGCGCAACCCTGACGCTCGATCACCTGACGCCCAATCTCAACCCGGCGCTTGGCGATCAAGTCCGCGTCATCACCTTAACCGTGACATACTTCCCAGTTGACCCTGCTGAACCCATTCTCGTCTGGGATGGGCTGGCGCTGGACCCGGCGCACGAGCGCGACGGAGCGAAGGACTCATTGACCGCCAGGTTCGCGGGCGAGCCCGACAGCATGGCCGAAGCGCGAACGCTGCCGATCATAGTCACCGCGGGTGCAGGTGTCGCCACGGGACTTGATGTGCTCGCCGCTTTGGCCGCTGAGAACACGTCCCTGAACGGGAATCTGCTGGATGACCGCTCGACCGATGACCAGCGCTCAGTTGATGTTCAGTTAACAGGCGGTAACGATGGCGACCGGCCTTCGGCCACGGAATACGAGGGCGCGGCGGATCCGGACTCGACTCGCAAGACCGGGCTTAAGGCTTTCGAGGACATTGACGATGTCTCGATCATCGCAGCGCCTGGCTCGACCTTCAACATGCGCAGCGCGGGTTACGCTTCACAAGCCAACTCCATTGTGGGCCTGCTGATTTCTCACGCGTCGCGGATGCGCTATCGCATCGCGGTTTTAGACAGCGGCGACGGGCAGAGCATCTCGGAAGTGAGGGCTATGCGAGGCAAGATCGATTCGACCTACGCAGCTCTGTACTACCCTTGGGTGCGAGTCCTCGACCCGATAACCAGGAGAGAGATTCATCTTCCGCCCAGCGGGTTCATGGCAGGAATCTACGCCCGCAACGACATAAACCGCGCGGTCTACAAGGCGCCCGCGAACGAGGTCGTCAACCTTGCCATAGGCTTCGAGCAACTTCTCAACAAAGCGCAGCAGGACGTTCTGAATCCGGAAGGCGTCAATTGCTTCCGGTTCTTCGAGGGGAGGGGCTTTAGAGTTTGGGGCGCTCGAACCGTCAGTTCCGACCCCGAATGGAAGTACGTGAACCTGAGGCGTTACTTTGCTTACCTTGAGCGTTCGATCGACAAAGGGACGCAGTGGGCGGTGTTCGAGCCCAACGGCGAAGCGCTTTGGGCAAACGTCCGCCGAACGGTCGAGGACTTTCTGCTGAACGAGTGGATGAGCGGCGCGCTGCTGGGCGACAAACCCGAAAAGGCCTTCTTTGTGAAGTGTGACCGCTCGACGATGACGCAAAATGATCTCGATAACGGCAGGCTCATTTGCCTGATCGGCGTCGCCCCTCTGCGCCCGGCGGAGTTTGTGATCTTCCGCATCGGGCAGTGGACAGCGGATCGGAAGGCTTAGCTTAGCAGCCTGTACGGGTGGCCCTCCGCGGCCGCCCTCTTCCCGCGACTGGGAATCCCGCGGGTCGAGAAGGGGCGCTCACGGAGGGCCGCTCGTACAGGACAGTTCAGGAGGATCTCATGGCTGTTTTTCGCGACCGGCCGTATGTTCAGTTCAATTTTCTTGTTGACCTCGGAACCGGCAACACCGACGGACCCGACGCCGGCTTTCAGGAAGTCACCGGCATCGGCATGGAGGTAACCCTATCCGAGTACCGGAACGGGAACGAGAAGGAGAACAGCGTTCGCAAGATCACCGGTCTCAACAAGTCTACGGACGTGACGTTGAAGCGCGGTGTCATCGGCTCGCTCTCTCTATATCAATGGCTCGACCAGATTCGCAACGGAGACCAGAATGCGCTGCGGACCGTGACCCTGCAATTGCAGAACGAGGACCATACCGCGGTGGTGCAAACGTGGAAGCTGCTGCGCGCGCGGATCATCAAGCACACCAGTGGCCCATTCAACGCAAAGGGCACGGACGTCGCGATGGAGGAGCTGGTGGTTGCATACGAACGCCTCCAAATGGAGTAAGCCGAAAGGCGTAGCAGCCCCTTGGCGCATGGCCGGGATTTCGTCCGGTGCTCAATTGGACTCCGCGAGCCATTGCTTCTCTGCCCAATCTTGCATCGATTGGAGCGCAGTGCTCAAACGTCCCAACGGTACGTCTCTTGTGCCCGCCGCTATTTAGGTGAGAGATGGTCGCTCGAGTGACAAGAAGATTACCCGGGTTCAACTTCGAGGCTCGGTCTCCGCAACTCGACCAGACGCTGCCCCGAATGGACATAGCTGTATTCGTTGGGTTCGCGGCTTCCGGACCGTTGCATACTCCGGTCGCCCTCGAGGACCCGGAACAGTTTGCGCAAGTCTTCGGCGTGGACGCACTCCTCGCTTGGGACGCTGACCGTTGCCGGCAGGTTAAAGCGCACCTCGGCCCCGCCGTCAGAAGTTTTTTTCGAAATGGCGGCAAGCGGTGCTGGGTTATTCGCGTAGCCACTGACGAAGCTTCTTATAATTTCTTTCCGATACCCGGGCTGGCAATGGCTGAGGTGGATGGCAGCGGCAAGGTAACCGACATATCACCCGCCTTTGCGCGCGCAAGGTCCGAAGGGAGCTGGTCCGATTCGCTGCGAGTAAGCTCGGCATTGCTCACTGAGCCGTTCGAAGTGACCTCGATTTTTCGCGCGGGCGGAAGCGCCGAAGGTTTTCCAAAAGATTCTCTGGCCGTCGAGTTGCGGGCTCTCGCCGGCGACATCGCCATTGGAGATCTCCTGCGTTTGAGTTTCAATGACAACAACGGCAAGACCACTCTGGTTGCGATGCTGGTTGTCGAGACTGTGGCCGACGCTTCGGACAATTCGCCAACCGATCCACATCTTGTCGTGGGCGGCACGCGCGAGGTCTGGCTGACACCGGCCGACCAGAGCCAGAGCCACGGAACGACCAGCGGCTCGGCTCGAGTCTACGTTCGAGCGGCAGTGAACGGAGATCCGTCCTCGCCCTTTCCGGTGAGCGATCAATTTGACGCCGAGATCCATTGGCCAACCGGCGAGCGCGAGGAGCTGGAAGTGTTTCTGCGCGCCCAGATGGAGCACGCCCCGGCCGCGGGAACGGTCGTCTGGTTGAGCGACGGCGGCCAGACATCGTTGATGGCAGTCTCGGACTCGGGACCGGGTGACTCGTCGCTTTCCGGACGGGCCGTGCGGATACTGGGTCAAGGGTATCAAGTCTTGCAGGCGCCTCCGACAGCGCTCCCGGCCTTCAGACCGGTTGCCGAAAGACTTACCTTCGAGTTATGGGTTCGAAGGGGCGTCGACGAGGTGGCTCGGCTCGGCGATCTGGGATTTGATGCGGGGCACTCGCGCTTCTGGGGCGATCTGCCAACGGACCGGGAACTCTATCGCCAGCCGGCTAACGGAGGATCGGCCGGTGCGGTCGAAGCAGGACGGGTCGCGCTTGCATTCGACAAGCAACTAAGCGAACTGGGCGAGGACGGCAGGGCCCGGCGGTTCCCGCTCGCCGGGGCGGGGCCCGGAACAGGCGTTTATTTTCCCGTTGAAATGACGGCGATCCCCGTAAATTATCTGGCGAGGTTTGAAACGAGCGGGCTGCCGCTGGAACGAGATGGGCTTTCGAAGTTTGACGCAAGTCTGTTCCTGGATGGCGACCTGGTCGAGCCCGGCACGACTAGTTTCAGCGGGCAGGCAGATTTCATTCGCTACACCAGTTCTCGGCCGCGTGAACTCTACGGCGCCCATGCCGCGTTCGGCATCGAAGAAGGGACGATCATCGCGGCGCCGGATGCGATCCATCGCGGATGGGAGCGGGCGGCCGAATTGCCCCGCCCGCACTCCGTGCCGTCCAAACCAATCCCTCGTCCTGAGTGGTGGCACTTTCGCGACTGCAAAGACAAAGCGAACCAACAAAACATTCCGCTCGCCCTGAGCCCCGAGCGCGGCAACTTTCTGAGTTGTGATGTTGATCAGCCTGATCCGCCGTGCCTTGACCTTAGCGATCCGGATTCGAGCGGAAGCTTCACGCTCGAGTGGTCGATGTGCTCGCCGCCTTCTGCCGCGGCGGCCGATGACCTGTTTGTGCTCGAGCAGGCGACGAACGCCGAGTTCACCGATGCTGCCGTCATCTATGCGGGCGGCAACGACACTTACTCAGTTTATGGGCGGGCGCCCGGCGAGTATTTCTTCAGGGTTCGTGTCGAATCAGCGGGCAAGACCAGCAACTGGTCGGACGGAAAAGGTGTGCGAGTACCGGAAGGCCATGCGTATGAACTGACGAACGTCGGCCTATACTCCTCGCGAACCTTGCTGGCGGTGCATCGCGCCTTGCTGCGAATGTGCGCGGCGCGAGGTGATCTGTTTGCGGTGCTTTCGATTCCCGAACACTATCGCGAAGATGAAGCCGAGTCGTATGTGAAGACGCTCAAGTCTTCGACCGCCGCAGCCATCGAAGTGAATTCGAGCTTGAGGATCGAAGTTGAAGGCGCGGTTGAGATTCGCCGGGTCACGGCATCCAGTATGCCGCTCGGTGCAGGCGAATCGGGTGACTTCAGCCACGCGGCGGTTTATCACCCGTGGCTGATCGGAGGCGAAGAGGATGACCGGTTCAGCGGTAGTCCCCCCGACGGCGTTGCCTGCGGGGTGATTGCCGCAAGAACGCTGAGCCGAGGCGCCTGGATCGCGCCGGCAAACAAGGCGATGCGCGGGCCGGTAGCGCTCACTCCCAAAATCAACAGCGAGCGATGGCTCGACTTGCAGGACGCGCGGATCAACATCATCAGGCAGGACCCGCGCGGGTTTCTGTCGATGAGCGCGGATACGCTTGCCGATGACGACGACCTGCGGCCGATCAACGTGAGGCGGTTGCTGAGCCTGCTGCGGAGATTAGCCCTGAGCCTCGGAGCGACATACGTCTTCGAGCCGAACGACGCGGTGTTTCGACGCGGCGTCCAGCGCGGCTTCGAGGCGATGCTCGGCGAAATGTTTGTGCGCGGCGCCTTCGCCGGCGGTACGCCGCAAACGTCTTTTCAGGTTGTTACCGGCGACTCGCTTAACACGCCTCAGAGCCTCGACCTGGGGAGATTCATCGTCGAGCTTCGAGTGGCGCCTTCTCTACCGATGACTTTCTTGACGATCCGTTTGGTTCAGACCGGCGATCGAAGTCTTGTTGTGGAGACTCGCTAGAAATGGCCAATCCCTCGAACGAAACCGTTGTGCATCCGTTCGTGTCGTTCAACTTCTCTGTCGAGATCAAGGTACCCGGAGTTTCCGATCAGATTTGCAGCGCGGCATTCTCAGAGTGTGATGGGCTGGAGATAACGATGGATGTAAAGAGCATTCGCGAGGGCGGCAATAACGGTAAGCAGATCCGCCTGACGGGTCCGCTCAACTACGGGCAGCTCACCCTGAAGCGCGGGATGACCGAGACGTTCGACCTGTGGAAGTGGGCTTCGACTATGCTGACCGATCCCTCGCTGAGAGCAGATGCTGAAATAGTGATGCTTGCTGCAGATGGCCACACCGTGCGCGCGCAGTTTGTGCTGTCGCGTTGCGTGCCGGTGAAGCTCAAGGCGCCGGCGCTGAACGCAAAAGACGGGACGGTCGCGATCGAGGAATTGCAGCTCGCCTACGAATCGCTGACGTTGAAGTAAAAGAACCAGAGGGAAGGAGACGGATGGCTGAACTGAACCTTGCAAAAGCTCACCTGTGGGAACTGGAAGACAACCTCTCGAAGGAGAAGGAGGGCGGCAAGAGAGTCACCGTCCAATTCAATCCCGAGTCGTTGAAGGTGAGCTTCTCAAACCAGATCGAACAATCAAAAAAAGCCGGAGACGAGAAAGGCTCGCCTGCGATCCAGTTTGTTGGCGCCGGCGCGACCAAGCTTTCGCTTCAGCTCTGGTTCGACGTAACGCAGCCGATTGCAGACGAGGCCAAGCCGGATGGCGAGAGAAATGCGGTGACCGATGTCAGGAAGCTCACGGAGCAGGTTACCTTCTTCATTACCCCAACCGTGGGCGCAGAGAAGAAGTTCAAACCGCCTGGCGTCCGTTTTCTATGGGGCTCGTTCCAGTTCGACGGACTCGTGGAGTCTCTTGAAGAGTCGCTCGAGTTCTTTTCCGCGGAGGGCAAGCCATTGCGCGCGAGTATGTCGCTGAACTTGACGGCTCACAAGGTTACGTCGGTGTTTTTGAAGGAACCCGATCAGTCAACTGGAGGCAGCAAGGCCCGCGGCAACGAACCGTTCACTCAGGCGCCTGCGGGAGCGACCGTCCAAGGACTCGCCGACAGCCAGGGCAAGGGGGACCAATGGCAGGCGATTGCCGCGGCCAATGGTATCGAGAATCCGCGGATGCTTCAGCCTGGGCAGTTGCTGGATATGAACACCGGCGCTCTCTCATCGGTCGCCGCGTTCGGGGAGAATGCCCTGAACCGATAAAGGATTTCGGATGTCTCCCATTCTCAAAGCGGAAGTTGTGGACGGGCTTCTCAGGCAAATGAGGCTGCGAACTTCCGCTGAGCACGGGCTGGGAATTCTTTCAATAGGAGTTGAAGCATGGCCGTAGTCGTCAACGAGATGGAAGTCGTGCCGGCGGCGCCCGAGGCTGCCGGTTTGGGAGAGGGCCCCCGCACTCAGTCGGAGGGAAGGCCCCTCGACCCTCGCGAAGTTGAGCGCGCAGTGATGAAAGAGTTGGAGCGGTGGTCCAGAGTGCGAGCGCACTGAATATGGCAACAAAAGATGAAACAGGTCTGAAGGTCTTGCGTCCGGCGATCGTCATCGACGGGCAATCGAAGCCTGAGCTCGACGGTGGCCTGCTTCGCCTTCAGATATTCGAGAACACCAGCGGGCTATACCGCTGCGAAGCGGCGTTCTCAAATCTCGGCATCAAAAATGGCAGCTCGAACTTTCTGTACTTCGACCGGAGCCTCCTTGATTTTGGCAAGACGTTCCAGATCAAGCTGAACGACGATGTGATCTTCGATGGCAAGATCACCGCGCTCGAGGCCTGTTTCCCTAACGCCAAGGCGCCTGAGATCACCGTGCTGGCCGAGGACCGCTTTCAGGACTTGCGGATGACGCGGAGGACACGCTCGTTCGCCGACGTGACCGACAGCGATGTGCTGAATCAGATTGCTGGTGATCACAGCCTGAGCGCCGAGATAAGCGTGAGCGGCCCGAGCTACAAGCTGCTGGCCCAGATCAACCAAAGCGACCTCGCGTTTCTCCGCGAGCGGGCGCGCTCGATCGGCGCGGAACTGTGGATGGACGGAAGCACTATGAAGGCAAAGCCGCGAACGGATCGCTCGACTGGCGGCGCCACCGAGCTCAACTACGGTAACAAGCTGCGCGAGTTCACAGTGATCGCCGATACCGCGGGACAGCGAACGAGTGTTACGGTCGGCGGCTGGGATGTCGGCGCAAAGTCCGAGTTGAAGTTCGAGGCGACGGAGTCGGCGATTAGCGGCGAGTTGAATGGCGATTCAGGCGGCGGCAGCGTGCTTGAGGCCGCGTTCGGCCAGAGAAAAGAATCGCTGGTTCATACAGTCCCGTTGACGAGTCAGGAGACGCAGGCCGAAGCCGAAGCTTACTTCAAGATGAATGCGCGGCGCTTTGTAGTGGGGCGTGGAATCGCGGAGACGAGCGTCCAGCTTCGTGTAGGCGCGTATGTAAATTTGAAGGAGCTCGGACCGTTATTCAACGGCAAGTACTACCTTTCTGAAGTGAAACACGTGTTCGACCTGACCAAAGGAATGAGAACCGAGTTTGTCGCCGAGCGGCCGGGAATCGGGAAGGTTTAAGGTTTGGTAGAGGCCCTCACAATCGAATCGATCATCGACGCGCGACTGCCCGCGGGGCTGGGCGGCCGATGGTACGGAGTCTATCCGGCGCTGGTCAGCGACATCAACGATCCCGAAGGTCAGGGCCGGGTGAAGGTGACCTTGCCCTGGGCCCCCGACAACGGCGGTTCGCGCTATGACGCCTGGGCAAGACTCGCGACGCTGATGGCCGGCGCCAATCGCGGCTCATGGTTCATTCCCGATGTAGGCGACGAAGTGCTGGTCACGTTCGAGGCCGGTGATCCTCGCCGCCCTTACGTGATTGGCGGGCTTTGGAACGGAAGCGATTCGCCGCCTGAGTCGATGGACGGAGCGGGCAAGAACTTCAAAAAAGTCATCCGCTCGCGCAACGGCGTGAAGGTCACGTTAGACGACAAGGATGGCCAGGAAAACCTGATTCTTGAAACGCCCGGCGGTCAGAAAGTGACGATGAAGGACGGCCCGGGTTCGATAGAGATCGTCGACAGCAACGGCAACTCCGTGAAGCTCGAAACCAGCGGCATCACCGTCACCGCTTCCGCCAAAGTAACGATCAACGCGAGTCAGGTGGCGGTATCCGCTGGGATGGTGACAGTCGATGCGGGAATGTCGAAGTTTAGCGGAGTCGTGCAAGCAGACACGGTGATCTGCAACAGCATTGTGAGTGCCAGCTACACTCCGGGGGCGGGAAATATTTGGTGAGAGGACATATCGAGTAAATCTATGATCGAGCACGAGGTCTTATGGACAGCTCCGTCGCCGCTTTGGCTCGAAGCCACCGCGTTTGATGGCTTTGCCGCGCAGCGCCAAATGCGCGAGCCGGCGATCCTGCGCTTCGCCGCCGATTCGTTCATGGAAGACTTCTTGAAAATAATAGAGACCGATCCTGACAAGCTCCGCAGTCTGGTCGCGATCAAGGAGACCTGGCGTGGTCCGGCGGAGCAGCCCGAGGCTGACGCCTTACTCGAGCCGGCCGAGCCTTCATCGAGCTTCGCCCGCCGGTTGACGCGAGCGAGGCTGGTGACTGAACGCACGAAGACGAACGGGTCGTTGATCGCGACGCTGCGCAACGGCGCCGCGGGCAGAACCGCGCCGCTCAAGCTCTATCAACCGGCGGCTCAGCGTTTCTATCTCGTCAGCGCGTGCCTTGTCTGTGGGATCGCGGGACTCCCGGATCGCGCTCTTGATCCGGCGAAAGAGAAAGTCAGCTTCGTGATCCGCAGGCTGCTTCCGCCCGTCATACCGCCGCTCGATCAAGACCTGCCCGATGTCGATATGACCACGTGGGTGGAATACGCGATGATCGCGGGGCCGGGCGGCGCCGGTTGGCAGAAGATCGAAAAGGCATCGGGCGCTACGCCGAGCGTAGTGTTGCCCGGAGAAGAACGGCTCGCGCTGTTCCCGATGAGTTTTGTCGAGGATGACGGTCGAAAGCGCCGGTTGCTTGCGGGGCTCGTGCCGGTCGGCAAGCGCGAATCCTACATGGGTGCGCCGCTGCGCGCGCCCGGGGCGCTCGTCTCTCAAGCCGGTTCTCGTCCTTCTCCCAATTCGGACCCCAGGATGTCACTGATATGGACACAGGTGACCGAGCCCTGGAAGCAATTGATCGAACAAGCGGCCGCCACTGGCCAGTTGCGAACTGAACCTTCTTCAGCCGCCTTCACCAGTACAGCACAGTCGGATGAAGAGAAAGCTCGAGAGAACACTGCAGCGCTACAGGCATCGCGCGAGCAGATTCAAATTCCTTCGTGGTACATCCTGCTCGACTTTGCGAAGCTGCTTAAAGAGCATCTGCCCAATGTCATCAAGAAGATTGCCGGTGAGTCCGTGTCTCTCAATGCCCCGCAGACGGCACTCGTCAACGCGTTGAACGCTGCCGCGCTGCCTGGCAAGTTGTGGTCAGACCTGGCCAATCCAAATGATGCGAGTCAGCCGGTGGCACAAACGCTTGCGGAAGCGTTGCTAAGAATACTTGGCGGAGCCCCGGGAGCCCCTCTCAACGAGCAAGCGGCGAATGACCTCGAAGGCAAGCTCGAGAAGGTGTCCGCCCCCTACAACCGAGTGGCTCCTGATGCGGCCGCGACCTGGGCGCCGTTCATTTTTCCGCTGGCCGACGCAGGAGTGCTCGAGAAAAAAAACAACTTGGGGGTTCAAGTTGTAGCAGCCGACACCACAGTCGTCGGTCCGTTTCCGTCTGGCGCGCCCGATCCTCTGACGGCTCTTAATGCAGCGCGCGCTCAGGTCGATAATCTCGCGAATGTGATTTACAACGCCCTGCCGCCGTTGCCGGCGGGACCGATGCCCGCGCTGCCGATTGGATCAGAGCCGCCGCTCGATCCGCGCGAGGGCTGGTTTGTGATCCGCTGCGTGTTCGAGCGTCCCGACTGCGGCCCCCTTGAGCCGGCGGTTGTCAGCCCAATCACCAGGCCGTTTCAGATGGCTGGATTCTTTGATTCCGACGCGCCCGCGCGACCCATTCGAATCGCGCTGCCGATGGATACCTCGCCCGCCGGCCTGCGGAAGTTCGACAAGAAGGCAGCCTTTATGATGTCAGACATATTGTGCGGCCAGGTAAATAGCGCGAAGGGCTTGACCCTGGGATCCCTCGTGCGGTCGGTGTTGCCCTGGCCCTTTCATAAGGACCTGTCCGCGTCGATGGGTAGTATCAAACCGTGCACGTCGGGAGGCGTTCAGGCTGGGATGATCTGCACGCTTTCGATTCCCATCATTACGATATGCGCTCTGATCCTCCTGATGATCATCGTGAACCTGTTCGACTTGATCTTCAGATGGATTCCTTATTTTTTGGTTTGCTTCCCGCTGCCGGGATTCAAGGCGAAGAAATCATGATCGATCAAGGCAAACTTTTTGGACGAGGCATCAGCTTTCCTTTTCGCGTCGGAGCCGACGGCCGCGTCGCGTGGTCCGAGGGCGAGCAAAACGTGCGCGAAGCGATACGAGTGATTCTGATGACCAGCCGGCGTGAGCGATTGCGGCTTTCGGAGTTTGGCGGGAGCTTGAGCAGGTTCTTGTTCGAACCCAACACGGTGACGACGCGTCACCTGATCGGCGATCAGATTCAAAAGTCACTCGAGCAATGGGAGCCGCGGATACGAATTGAATCGGTTGCCGTCGAGCCGGATGCGGTAGATCCACAAGCGGCTATTGCGACGATCGCCTACAAGCTCGTCGCGACGCAGACGCAGCAGCGGATCAGCTTGAATATCAACCTGGGAAGTTAGACCTGGGAGCGCTGGCAGAGTTTGTAGTTCGGCCTTCAAGCGGAAGTTGGTATGCCAGGCTCTACGGCGAATCGCTACGAACTTCCGCTTGAAGGCCGGACTACGAACTCGCCTGCACTTCCGGGGCGGCGCGATAGAGGACTTAGATGCCGATACAGATTCCAACTCTGGATGATCGCCGGTACCAAGCGCTCTTGGATGAGGCCCTGGCACGGATACCCGTCCATACGCCCGAGTGGACGAACTTCAACAAGTCCGACCCCGGCGTCACGCTTATCGAGATATTCGCATTCCTGACTGAGAACTTGCTGTATCGAAGCAACCAGATACCCGAGCGGAATCGGCGGACGTTTCTCAAATCCCTCGGCATCGGGTTGCAACCGGCCTCGAGCGCTCGGGGACTCGTGACGTTTCTAAACGATCGTGGTCCTCTCGAGACAGTAACGATTGACGGCGAACTGGAAGTGCGGGCGGGGCAGGTCCCGTTTCGAACGACGCAAGGGCTCGACGTGCTTCCGATTGAAGCTCAGCTCTTCTACAAACGCGAGCTCAAGAACCCGAGCGACCAACTTCGCTCTTACTACAACCAGCTCTATGCTTCGTTCTTGAAGCCGCAGTTGTCGGCGAGCGCTCAGCTCTACCAGACTGCGACGTTCCCCCTTGTCGGCGGCGTAGCGCTCGACCTTGGCCGCGACAGCCTCGATGGCTCGCTCTGGATTGCATTGCTCGCGCGCGCCGGCGACAAGCCTTTCGACGATAATCTGAAGAACCAGGTGCGCGACAAGATCGGCGGCAAGACCTTGAATCTGGGCATCGTTCCAGCGCTTGGCGACGCAACGCGCGCCTTGCGGCCAGGCGGGTCCGCGAATCCTGAAGGCGAGGCTCTGCTCACGTACGAAGTCCCGATCGGAGAGACGCTCTCAAACGTCGCCAGCGAGCGAACTCCTCGCTATCGAACTCTCGCTGCGGTCCCGACCGGAAACGTGTTGCTCGAACCGGGGACCGTTCAGATAACACTGCCACAAGCGTCGGAACTGAACCTGTGGGACAACCTCGATCCGCTCGAGTCCGGAGTGTTGGACTTTCCACCTGCCATTGAAGATTCGAACTTGAGTGAACGACTGATCACCTGGCTCCGAGTTCGAGTCAAAGGAGCCGCGCCGGTAAAACTCCAGTGGGCAGGCATCAACAGCGTTTTCGTTTCTCAGCGCGCGCATGTGGCGAATGAACTGCTCCCCGATGGCAACGGCGCCCCCGACCAGGCAGCGGTTTTGTCCAAGACACCGGTCATCGTCGAATCAGTCCGCCTTGTGGTCATCACGCAGGACGGAAACAGCGAGCAGTGGACGCTGATCGACGACTTGATGAGCGCCGGTCCCGAAGTTCCGGTGCCTGATTTGCGAAAGCCGCCGGGTTCGCCAGCACTCTCGGATCAGCCGGTGAAAGTCTTTGTCGTAAGCGCCGAGTCGGGTGAGATCAAGTTTGGAGACGGACAGCACGGCGCGCGTCCGCCGCTTGGAGCAAAGATCCGGGCGGGCTACGACTACGGTGTTGGGCGCGCCGGCAACGTAAATGCCGCCTCGATCAACAACTCACCCGCTCTTTCTGCCGGGTTCAAGGTGACTAATCCTGTTGCTACCTGGGGCGGCGCTGAAGCTGAAACGGTAACGGAAGGCGAAAAACAAATCTCGCGGTACCTCCAGCATCGCGACCGCCTCGTGAGCGCGGCGGATTTCAAAACGATCACCCGCCGGACTCCCGGTGTGGACATAGGCCGCGTTGACGTTCTCCCGGCCTTCAGTCCCGAGCTTGGTTCGACCGAGCCAGGCGATGCGCCCGGGGCGGTCACCCTCATGATTATTCCAAAGTACGATCCATTACAGCCTGATGCCCCGATGCCCAACCGCAACTTTCTTGACACGGTTTGCGCGTACCTCGATCCGCGACGGCTGGTGACGATGGAAGTGTTTCTGCGCGGCCCGGTGTACAAGCATATCTGGATTTCGATTGGCATAAACGTCGAATCAGGTCGAAGCATCGCGGAAGTTCGTGAAGCGGTGAAGAGCAGATTGCTTCAGTTTCTTTCACCGCTTCTCGGAGGTCAGGAAACCTCGCCCGATCAATCTGGCGACGTTGACCGCGGTTGGCCCCTGCGAAAACCGGTCGTCGCTCTCGAGTTGATGGCAAGAGCCAGTGGGGTGACTGGTGTTTCTTCAGTCAATGGTGTCTTGCTTGCCGAAGGAGTCCAGGCGCCCAACGACAAGGTGGATATGCGCGGGTTGGAGCTGCCGAGGGTCGCGGGCATCTCGGTATCGGTTGGCGAGCCTGCATTGCTTGATGAGCTGCGGGGGCGGTCTACCGCAACCCAATCGGGCGCGCCAGTCGTGCTACCGGGCCCGCCTGGCGCTGGGCAACAGGGCGCGCCGACGCTGGTACCACTGCCGGTGATCCCGGATGAATGCAAGTAAACAGGTCCCATGGGTCCTATGGTGTTTTATGGACGCGAACGGAACAAGGTTTCATACGCTGCTGGGCAAGGACGACTGGGGTCGGGCAAAACCGGGCGCGCGCGAATGGGCTCGTCTAACCAGCCCGGGTCTCAATGAGTCGCCGCCGGTGTTGCGGCCGATCGGCTCGTTATCGGAACTTTGGAAAAGGTCAACCGATGATGCGGAGCTGACGGGCCTCGGGTGGGACTCGGAGCGCAACGAGCTGACGCTCGCTCCCCAGTTGTTTCAATTCGAGCCTTCAGCCAAAGTCACGAAACCTGCCTTGAGAGATCGACGGGGCGCGGGCCGCGACCGATACGGCAACTGGTATTGGATAGCGCAAAACGAGAGAGAGATTCTTGTCAATTCTGCCGGCAGCGAAACAACCGCGCATTTCTGGGCTGCTGATACCGGAGGTTCCGACGACGCTTCGAGCTTCGGCGGCTTTGCGCCGCTCGCACCGGCGCGCGCAGCGGCCGACCTCCGGTTCAGAGGACTGTCAGTCACTGACGATCACTATTTGGTTGTCGGCGTGCTCGAACCGGCAGGTCTGCTGATCTTCGATCTGCATGCCGGCGGAGGCCCGGTACAGATGATTTGGCCGGAGGAGATTCAATTCAGCCCGTTTGATTTTGCGCCGCGCCCAGGCGGAGGGGTGCTGGTGTTGGACCGCGATCCTGACGATGCGTCCAGGACGCCGCGCTATTGGGTTCTGGATCGTCACTTCAACGTTCAAGCAAGCAATCAAGCCGAACTCGATTTGAATGCCGGCGTGGTCGAGCCGTTTCAATCCCTGGGCGGAGACCCGCACGAGCACCAGCCGCGTTTGTTCCCCCGGGGCATCACGCTCGAATCTGCTTCTCCAGTGACCGCGCTTGACGCGATTTCGATTGAAGCCCTGCCCGATCAAACGGTGTTGATTCTGGACCGCGATGATGGGAGCGGCTTCGCTCAAGTCTATCGCTACGGTTTCGAGGGTCAGCTTGGTGAAGCGGTAAGCACAAACGCTTTGAAGGCGTTGATCCCGGACGACAAGCGAGCCTCGTTCAGGCTCATCGCGTATGATTTTGCTTTCGTAGGCGAGCACGAGTCGAATGGCAAGTCTATTCCCGATCGATTGTACATCGTCGAAGCGAGCGGCAATCAATCCTACGCGTTCAATGTCACTTTGAGCGGCCGTCAGCTAGAGCTTGCGCCACTGCAGGCGTATCTGCCCATGCGGCTGTTTGAAGGCAAAGGCCTGGTGGCTGGAGGCGACCAGTCCTGGTACGACTTCGGCGACCGCTGGATTCCGCTAATGGAACAGCCACGCCCTCGTTTCGAGACGAATGCGACGCTGGAGTCACCTCAATTCGATGGCGGCGAACCGAATTGCAAATGGCATCGCCTGATGATCGACGGCTGCATTCCGCCCGAGTCGAAGGTAGAAGTCTGGAGCCGCGCGGCCAACGATAACAGAGATCTCGCATTGACCGAGTGGCGCCAGGAGCCCGATCTCTATCGGCGCGGCGATGGGTCCGAGCTGCCCTACGCCACTATCACACCCGCGCCCGGGGCAAACGCGACACAGGGATACGCAACATTGGAGTTGCTCTTTCAACGCGCGCGCGGAAGATTCATTCAGATCAAGCTGCGACTCGAGGGAAACGGCCGGACCACACCGCGCCTTCGCGCGCTGCGCGCCTACTATCCCCGCTTTTCATATCTCGACCATTACCTGCCGGCTGTCTATCGCGAAGACGAACAATCGGCGTCGTTCCTGGACCGGTTCCTGGCGAATATCGAAGGTCTGTACACCTCGCTTGAAGACCGAATCGCGGCAGTGCAGATCTTATTCGATTCCAGCAGCGTGCCGGGCGAGTATCTCGACTGGCTGGCGGGCTGGTTTGGAATTGTGCTCGATTCCTCGTGGGGCGATTTGAAGCGCCGTCTGTTCATACGGCACGCGATGGACTTCTTTCAATATCGCGGAACAATTCACGGCTTGAAAACGGCGTTGAGACTGGCTCTGGAAGAATGCGCCGACGAAAGCATGTTCGACGTTGGCCAGTCATTCGACTCCCGACGCGATTCGATCCGGATCATCGAGAATTACCGCGCACGGCGAACACCGGGAATCGTGCTTGGCGATGCAAGTTCCATTCAAACACAAACCGGCGCGGGATTGCCGCAAGCGACGCAGGCGCCCAAGTGGCTTCCCGCAAATGGCCGGTCCGATTTGTACTCACGCTATTCGGATTATCTGCGCGCTGGATTCTCGGCTGATCTTCCCTCGGCAGTCCAGTTCCCGCTCCGCAATTACGACTGGCAGAAGCCGCCGCAGTCGGCGCGCTCGGCTGCGCTGATTCAGGCCGGGCGCTCGGTCGCGCTGATACGGGCCGGGCGCTCGGCTGCGCTGACGCCGATCGTTGAGTCGAACGATGCGGCGTTGTGGCGCGCGTTCCTGCAGAAGCGTTACCTGACGATTGACAAGCTCAACCTTGCTCACTCGTCGAATTCATCGGACTTTGCGGCGGTGATGATTCCTACGAACCTGCTTCCAGCCAGCACGGCGCTTGCGGACTGGAACGATTTCATCGCGGAGAAGTCTGCCGCGTGGCGTAACTTTGCCGGGCAGGCGCTTGGTTTTGTGCCGCGCTCGCTTGGAAATGAGCGAACGCGTTGGCGCGACTTTTTGGTAAGCCGGTATCCGGACCTCGCAGCGTTGAACAGGGCTTATGGCCGAACGTACGCTCGCTTCGAAGACGTTCGGCTTCCCGCTGATGCGCCTGCCGCGGGCGCGCCAGGCAATGACTGGGATGAGTTCCAACGGGCGACCGCGGGCACTCCCGGCGCAGCCATGCGCGCGCGTTGGCAGGATTTTCTCGCGCGCCGTTATCGAAGAATAGCGGCGCTCAATCTGTCTTATCACACTCGATGGCCGGGCTTCGAGGACATCTCGTTGCCCGACGAGCTTCCGCTGAGCGGAGCCGCGCTTGCGGACTGGTATCAGTTCGAGAGCGTCGTGCTTGCGATCGAAGCCGCGGCCCACCGCTTCACTGTATTACTGCCGGCTCCCAATACGCGCACGCGGGACGATTTCCAGCAGCGCCGCGAGCTGGCCGCGCGGATTGTGAATTGGGAGAAGCCGGCTCACACGGTATTCGACGTGAAGTTTTATTGGTCGATGTTTCGCGTAGGCGGAGCACGGCTTGGCGAGGACACGCTCCTGGACACCGGCAGCCGGGCGCCGCAGTTACTCGGCCCGATGGTGCTCGGCCAGGGTCTCCTGGCGGAGAGTTACGTGGCCGATGCTCGCGACCTGACCGGCAGAGTAGTGATCGGCCGCGGTCAGCTCGAACAGCGCAAACAAACGGAACCCGCAAGTTGAGGATTAGCGCTGAATTGGTCCGCGCTCGATGGCGTTGGACGGATAGCAAGTTTGGAGATACACGATGAGCACTTTCACAAAATGTGCGGCTCCGGCGACTACCGGGTCGTGCGACCCGACCAGGCACGTCAACTACCAACAGGGAATGGTTCTGGGTGTCGACGACTTCACTCAGGAGTTCTCTTACTTGTCCGGGCGAGACCAGTGGATGGCGCGGGACTTGATCGGTTATGGGACCGTTTGGGGTTTGAGCGTCTCATCAGAGTTGGACGTGAAAGGTCCGCGCGTGGTCGTCAGTCCCGGTGTCGCCGTCAGTCCATGCGGGCAGATGATTCGAGTGCCAACCGCGCAATGTGCCTACCTGAATGACTGGCTAAAACTGCCCGCGACCAAAAAGGAGTTGACCGATAGGTCTGTTGTCTCGCCGAGCACCTTGAAAGTGTACATCGTGCTTTGCTATCGCGACTGTCCGACGGACAACGTGCCGATACCGGGCGAGCCGTGCCGCAGCGAAGACGATCTGATGGCGCCCTCACGCCTGGCGGATGACTTCGCGCTGGAGGTGCGTTTCGATCCACCGGGTCAGACGGAAGAAGATGCGCTTCGAAGGCTTGTCAACTGGCTGAATCAGGTCACGGTTACGAACTCGTCAACAGGGACGACGTCGCTGGAAGATTTTCTAGGCGCTCTCCGGCTGGCGAATTCACCGCTAGATCCCACTCTAAATATTCGCCTCCCTGCGCCGTCGTCGTTGAAAATACCTGCGGCTCAACTTTGCTCGTACTTGCGGGCGGCTTTTCGCGTGTGGGCTGTCGAGCTGAGAACGAAATGGCGGCCCGATCAACTCTCAAACTGGCACAGCTGCTGCGGCCACTCGAAAGGCGCGGAGGTTGCGCCGGAAGAATGCGTGCTGCTCGCTGAAGTGGATGTGCCGGTGTCGATCCCGAGCGGCGGAGCAGACTGGCAGGTTCAGGATCCCGCCGGCATAGCACTCAACGAAGACGCCAGGCCTTTCTTGATTCACTTGCGCGCGCTGCAAGAGTTGCTGCTGTGCGGCAGAAACATTCAGGCTGCCGGTTCCTCGTCGAGTGGTAGCGGACCGGTTACGCTGGCTGGCGATGCGAGTGGTCCGGTGAACGCCACGGTCGTCGCCGCCATTCAGGGTCGGCCCGTTTCCTCCGCGGCTCCGGCGCTGGGACAGGTGTTGACCTTTGACGCGGGCACTTGGAAACCTGCTCAGCTTCCGCTTACGCCGCCGCCAATCAATCCCGGCAATGTGAGCGCCGCAGTCACATTCGGCCTAACGAGCAGCAACGGTACTTCTCCAACATACGCGCGTGCCGATCATACGCACGGCACTCCGCCTCGTCCCATTCTTGGTGGAGATGTAACAGGAGATTTCGGCGCCACAACAGTGGGGGCCATTCAAAGCGTTCCGGTCGTCAAACCTACGGGACCCGGTAGCGGTGAGGTGCTTACTTTCAGAAACAGCCGATGGCAAGCAGAGACCTTGCCTGCCGGCGTGAGCAGCAACGCGGTAGAACGTCCGGCCGGATTGGGACAGTACTTGATTGTTGCAGCAGGCGTCGTACCGGGGGACCCTACCCAACAACAGAGTTCACCAGTTTATAACGGGCTCAAAGTCAACACAGTGGCGGATGGTCAGATCAATGTCATATTCACTGGCTATGCACCTCCAACACCGTCGGGGCCTCAATACGTTGTCAAAGTGCTTCCGGTCGTTACCGCTGCGGTCGCGGCGGCGTTGCCAAAACTAGCGGTCTACTTTGACAGTTTTGGCAAAGCCAAAAATGGATTCTTCCTCCGAGTCCTGAACGATGGACAACCTGTCGCTGCAAATCAGATCAACACTCTGACGCTCATGATCGAAGTCAGCCAGTACGTTGGCCAGTTAATCCCGGTGGGATGAGGAGGTCTCGACCGTTTTTTTCGGAAAGATAATTCGCTGCGGTGCTCGCAGCAAAGGCTCCGGAGGTTCATACGGCAATTTCGCGGTGGTGGGAGGCTTGGGCCAGGAGAGTGCACGAATGAGTACTACTGATTTACTTAAACCGATTCTGACCGGCGGCATTCGCTCGGTGAATTTCTTCAATGGCCGCCTGCTCTCAGGTGAGGACATGAGCCGCGAGCAGGAGGCAAATCGCGACGCGCACAAGATGCTGGGCCAGGCCATCGGTGACGGGATCGCTTATGGCCTCGAGGTCTCGCGCGCTCTCGGAGCGGGAACCAGCGCCGTCGTGAACGTTCAGCCGGGGATGGCGGTCAATCGCAATGGTGACACGCTTCGATTGTCAGGTGCGGTCGATCTCTCGCTGGTTAGGCCGCAGAACGGAGGCGGCACAGTTGTGGATGCAGGCTTCAGCAGTTGCACTCCGTTTCAATCCGGCGTGTACGTCGCGGGGTCGGGTGTCTATCTGCTGACGGTTTGTCCGGCGAGGGCAACCGAGGGACGCGCTGCGGTGAGCGGGCTGCAGAACTCGGCGGCCGACTGCAATACAAAGTACCAAGTGGACGGCGTCCAGTTCCGTTTGATTCAACTCGACGTAACAACCGGTGAGCTGAACGATCAGAACCACCTGAGAAATCTGGTCGCCTACAAATGCTTCGGCGTCGCTGACGACAACTCTTTCGTGACCGATCCATTCGGCTCGTCGTCGCAGCGGTATGGCATGCTCGATGATCTTCGCCCCGATCGCCTGACCGATTGCGACGTGCCGCTGGCCGTGTTGTTCTGGACGGCAGGCGGGGGAATCAAGTTCATTGACCTGTGGTCGGTACGGCGGCGCATCACACCGCCCAGCATCGTTGATCGCTGGAATTTATTCATAGGCGACCGGCGCGTAAGCGAAGCGGAAGCGAGGTTCCTGCAATTTGCGGATCAGATTCAAGACATCCGCCTTAACGAGACGAATCTCGAACTCATCATCGCAACGGACCGGTTCACGCAGTTGCCTCCGGTGGGTGTTCTTCCGGTAGGCGCTCGCTCATCGCGCGGCTTTGACTATCGGCGGTTTTTTCAGAACGAGACATATCACGAGCCGGTTTTTGTCGAGGACGCGCAAGTTCAATCACTCATATTCGAATCGTTCCGTTATCCGCCCATCGAGCTCGGCAGCCGGGAGCTGATCTGGCTGTACAACGTGCGCACAAACAGGCAGACAATCGACAACGCAGGTAGGAGTGCGCTTCAAGCGTATTTGGTTTTTGCTACCGGCCACCTGCCGTATCGAGGCAATGCGCGTTTCGATGTGAACCGGTGGAATTACAGTAACTACTCTCAGCGCTCAGCCCAATTGTAAGCCAATTGTAAGGAGGCTAATCGACATGGCGATACCAACTCTAGCAAACGTTCAACCCGGCGATCTGATCACGGCGGAGTTTATGAATAGGTTGATGGATGCGATGCGATCGCTCGATAACCGGATAAGCGATCTGGAGTCCAGCGATGTGGTCAATCGGCCGCCGGTGCTGACCGGGCGCAGACCCACGGGCGACACCGAGGTCGGCAGCCTGCTGACGCTGATCGGAAGGAACTTCCTTCAGCCGGGCGAGCTCAACACGGTCATGCTCGGAGGCGTTCCGATCAATCAATTCGCGGGCGGGCCGGGCGGCTCAACCGACACTGAACTGATCTTTACGGTGCCCGACGTGTTCAGCGGTCTGCCGCGCACGGTGCCCGTCAGCGTTACTAATCAGTTCGGCGCCTCTACATCGCTCCAGGTGCGCCTGCTGCCGCACGTCCAACCACAGGGCGGCCAGGTGGTGATATTCAATCAGACGCCGCCTCTCGGTCAGATAAACGCAGGGTCGACGTTTGAGCTTAAATGGCTGGTCGACTCGCAAACCGTGTTGCCGGCCGTCTACAACCTGGGCGTGAACTTTTCCAATGTCGTTGGAGCTACGGCCGCCGCCTGGCAGGCCGGAACGGTGATCACGCCGTCCGGGACGCGCGAGATCCCGCGAGGCACCCCACTCGCCGTGAGTGCACGAATCACCGTACCTGCAGGCGCGACCAGCGTTCAGATTGCCTTGAGGGCCGAATCGGTGGACACGGCGATCGCGGGCAAAAGCTCCGATGCGCTGAGTATCACTGTCGGCGCGACGCCGGATATCAGCGACCCGCGCCTCCTGGCGACGCTCTCGGCCATTCCGCCGTTCGACGGGACCGTACCGAATGCGGCGCACGCGGCCGGCATCGGAGGTGTAAGCGGGGTCGAGGTCCGATTCGGCGCGACCGGGCTCATTCCTATCACGATACACGTGACCCAAGATTCATCAGCAGCGGGAAGCTACTCCTTTGAAGCCTCCGTGGAAGATCCCGCCGGTCTGTGGCAGTCACCAACGGTGACCCCAACTGGGAGCAGCCAGGCGGCGCCCAGCGATCGAAATCTTTCCGTGCACATTCAGAATAGCGACACCGGGCTTTCGACGACTGTGAAGTTTCTGGTCGTGCGGGCTCGACACACAAATGCGGCGACAGGGGCAAATGATTTTACTTCTTTCGTCCGATTTCCGATTCGGGGCTTTGCTAGTTAGTTAGTAAACCTCGGCAATACAACTGAAGGAGATCAATCATGTCAACTGACGATACACTTTGTTTCGCAGACCACGATGTTGTAACGGGCGCTCCTACCGTCGACGGCTTCACGGGCATTGAGGATGATGGCGTCATCACCCCCGAATCCGATGCCGGCTATGTGCTGGGATCGCGGCTCACCTTTGGCAACGGCTCTTTGTTTCCGCCGGTGATCTTCCAGGGCGTGAAGAACGGCAACTATCTGAACCTCGCGTTTTTTTGCCGTTTCGATATGAGTTTTGATCAGGAAGACGTTGTCGTGATAGCGATGAGGCCGAAGGTCTCAGACCCGACACAGACCACCGCGCGCCGGATAGACATATTCCCGGTCTGGGAAGCCGCCGGCGCCGACGAGAAAAACACGGGCACTGGCGGGCCCGCCGGGGATCCCGACAACCCTCCCCCGGGAGTGCTTGCCAGCTACGCCATTCGCACCAACCACCTTCCTCAAAATGTCATTCACTACCGCGGTCGGGCTGCTGGTGATCCGTGGACGACTACGAACCCGGACTCGACGACCTACAATCCTACTAACATTCTGGTGAAAACGCGTTCGTGGCAGCCGCCCGTGATGACGCCGGCGACCTCGGGCGCGACGGCGCAAACGCTGCCGACCTCGACATTCAACGTCGATCCCAGCACAGCCTCGTTTCCAACTGCAGGTATCTTTACGGTTGGAGGACAGATAGTCAGATACACCGGCAAGACGAGTACGTCTTTCACCGGCTGTACTGGTGGAACCGGCTCAATAGCCGCCGGCTCGGACGTGTCGACGATACCCGAATTCGCCTGGAGTATCGAGGTGCAATTGCCGTTGACTACCGCGCTGGGCGGGCCGGACTGGATCGACATTCTGGATTCCTTCGCCTTGTACTTTGCCGTAATCCGCGTCGGCAAGACTCTAGACAGCGGCGGCACCCCTAGCGACGGCTGGTTTTCCACCCAGTTCGTGTTTCCGATCGGGACCAATTTTCTCGCCGGCGTATTGGACGAAACGATGGACATCAACGCCTCGTGGTACGGAACCGGTTTGATTCCTGCGCTGCAATCACCGCCAGGCAG
This sequence comes from Blastocatellia bacterium, assembly GCA_035607285.1. Classification (GTDB taxonomy): domain Bacteria; phylum Acidobacteriota; class Blastocatellia; order UBA7656; family UBA7656; genus Onstottus_A. The sequence goes on from DATNBZ010000062.1 coordinate 28,065, forward strand.
CAATCTCGGCGTCGGCGTTCATTTTGTCGGCGGCGAAGCGGGCGTCGGCGTTCGAGATACCATGGACCCGGCGGGAAGCGCTGTTGGGACTACAGTCCACGGTGCGGGCAGTTCAGCGTTTACCGCCAATCGACTGGTTGCGAAGGTCGAGAACACAGGCACGGCGGCAGCAAACAATGTGTCGGCTGAGTTCCGTTTCGCCAACTGGGGGCTTCCCGCGACGACGTTTCCGAGTTGGGCGCTGGCCAGCGGCGCTTCTGCTGACCAACCGACCGGCGTCACCGTCGGCACATCCGGCACCACCGAGATCACATGGACCTGGCCGAAGGCGCTGGTCCCAAGTGCCTACCAGCCTCCTCATTCGCATCAATGCGTCTGGGTGCAGCTAAGCTCCTCTACCGGCGTAAACTTCAACCAGAGCAGCGTCCGGCGAAATATGGATTTCGACGGTTTGTCGGAACTGACGCGCCCGGCCACGATCAGCGGCGTAGGTTATGAGCGCCCGCCAAAAGGCAAACATCACTTCTTGCTCATAACCCATGTAAGACGTATCGAAGCACGCCGATTCCAGGGTCAACAGAACTTACAAGCACGCCAGACCAGCACAAGCATCCTCCCTCCCGTGTCCGGCAAGAAGATGGTGTATTGGGTGTGGATTGTCGCCGGCTATCGCCGCACCGGCAAGACGCTAAGGATCAGGAAGCGAGAGTTTGAAATACTGGATCCATCACCGGGAGTGTTTGGCAGCATCGCGCTGCACCGCGGTCTAGACGATGTCTTCACCTATGAAATGTCGGGAGGCGGTATTCAACATCTGGGCGGAAATATCCATGCCTTGAAAGTGCCGCACAACGGTTCCGTTGAGATCAACACACGCATCGCAGCGGGGCCCCCTCCGCCCAAGCCGCCCAGGTGCAAGCCGGACAGTGACAAATGGAAGAAGTGGATCGAGGAGCTCGAGCATTTCTTTCGGCATTGATCAGTCAGCCAAGAGGTAATCGATGATCGAACGGCTGAGGTCCAATGACACGACGATTGCGAGGATTCGGCTCATGTCCTCGAGCGCTGATCCGGCTGCAGTGCAACTGCGCCTCGCCAGTTTGTTGAGCGGGGCGCAGTTTCGGCCGGTTCTTCCTGGGCCCGCCGCGATCGTCTACATACGCAAATTGCGCGACCCGTTGCCTGGCCGCCTCAAACTGAACTCGGGCTGCGCGTTGTCCGCGGCTTGGGAGCGCGCGGTAAGCGAGTCAATTTCTCAACTGGCTGGCAACGCCGCTCGGCCGGCGCTCGGTCAAGTACCAGCCGACGCCGAATCGGTGCTCTTTCTTGACCGCTCGGAAATGCTTGCCTGTCTCGCAAGCGATTGGATCGAGGGTCGCGCAATCCTTCACTGGTGGTGGCGCAGTCTGTTTCGCGCGAGCGACGTGACGAGCGCAGTTGCACGCGAATGGCTGACTTCAATCGAATACGTCCCCGCTGCTTTTGTGAAGCTGGCGCAAAAGGGAAATGCTATTGAGTTCGCAGCCTCGTTGCCCCTCAGCGTGGTGGACAGGCTGCTCGACGAGATCACACGGAAATTCGGCCTGACCGATCTGCGCATTTTTCTCTCGCACTCGAAGCTTGAAAGACAGCCGCCTGCCATCGGCTTGTCGTATCAATCCAAACCCTCAAGAAGCAAACTTGCAGAGCCGCTCTCGTTCAGTGAGCTCACAGAGGTGCGGACGCGGTTGGCGCCCGAAGCGTTTGCGCAAGGTTTGACGCCGGATGCACGGCTGCTTCTAGGGCTGGCGTTGCTGCTTGAACGCACGCCGGCCCTTCTGCGCGAGCGGACCTTTGCGAGGCGACTGATGGCGTCGCTGCTCGCTACGGGCACAACCGAAGTTATCGATGTCCCAACGCTGATCGAGTCTATCGAGCGATCGCAAGGGGAGGTTGCGTTAGAGAGGGGGCGGCCTTCGGCCAACGAAGACAATCGACCTGAACCGCGAGGAACACATCCGCCACGTGGCGGTGAGACGGCTACCGGCGACTTGGGGGCAACGAATAGTTCCGATGCAAAGCGTCGCTCTGACTATCGAGTTCAGCAAGACGGGGCGCGCGCTCAAGTCGAAGAGCAAAGCAAGTCCGAAGCCGTTCGCGCCAGCCTGGAGGATCTACCTGTAGAGCTATACAGAGAACCAGACACGTGGAACCAGGAATCAGTTGCACCGCCGGTGGGAGTTTCGACGGTGGTTGCGGAACATCCTCGGGCCGGCCAAGTGCAAGCGGACGAGGCACCGCGCGCGACGGAGAATAACGGGTCGATCGAGGTGCAAGCGACCGAGGCACCGCGCGCGACGGAAAATACTGAGGCGATCGAGGTGCAGGCGTTCGAGCCGATGTCAGGGAGCGAGGAGTCGCCTACGACCCTGGTCCATCAATCGGAACTTTCGCCCGCTGTAATCGAAGTCGCATGCGAGACCCGGCTCGGCGGCATCTTCTATTTGATTAATGCCGCTCTTGCCCTGAATCTTTATAGCGACTTCACGAAGCCGCTCGATCCCGGCATCGAGCTTTCGATCTGGAATTTTCTCGCTCTAACCGGTCCCGAATTGACCGGCAACCTTTTCGAATCAGATCCAATCTGGGCGTTGCTTGCCAGGCTTGCGGGAAGACGCCAGGGCGAACAACCCGGCATTCATTTCAACGCGCCGGAAGAATGGCGCATGCCGCCCGGCTGGCTCGACGCGTTCCCCGACCCCGGTGATTGGAGTTACCAAACGAGCCGAGGCCGCCTTACTGTCAGACATCCGGACGATTTCACGGTGCTGAGCGTGAAGCTTGGGCCGCTGTTTCGCGCGAGGGACATTGCGGCGAGGCTTGCAAACGAGACTAGTTGTTATTCGAACATTGCGAGGTTCAGGCGGAAACGATTCGTGAGAGACGGATTCGGGCTTCGCGGACGGGAGCGGAGGCTCGAGCGTTGGACCCGGTGGATTGTTGAGTACCTTCGAGCTCGGCTGGCGCGCGCGGTTGGAATCGTGCCGGCCGGTGAGTTGGTGGCCACGACGGTCTTTTCCTGCGCCGCGCGAGTTGAGGTTACGCCGGCGCGTCTTGATGTCTTTTTCTCGCTAGCCGAGCTGCCGGTCGAGGTTCGACTATCCGGGTTGGATCGCGATCCGGGATGGGTTCCGGCTGCCGGGCGATCCATCGCATTTCATTTCGACTAGGACGAAGGACAGATGCGGACGAAACCATTTGCGGACTTGCCACCGACGCCGGTGGAGCATTTCAAATTGTACTTCTACGCGGCAGTGCTCCATATCATTGCGAAGGTCGTGCAATCGCTTGGCTCATTCGAATCGGCTTTCGAACGGTTTCCGTTTCTGGCCGGCTACAACAACGAACTGGCCGAATATGGCGTGGCGGGATTGTCATCGGATGAGGCCGCGCGCTGGTGGTGTGACTCTCTGAAGGCCTGGGAGGAGGGAGCATCCGTTCATTTGCCTCTGCGTGCTCTCAGCCAGGCGGCTGAACTTGATTATGCGGCGCTGTCTTTGTTGTTCACTATCGGTCTCCTCGAAGAGGATGAGCGCTTCGGGTTTTTGTTTGAATCACTACAAGGAGTAACAGGGCAGCATCGTCCGACGATGGGATTGTTGAATTCCTGGTGTAGGGAGTTTGACGATCGAGAGGCGGCGCGCGTGAGCATTCGGCGGTTGCGGGAACTCGGGATGATCAAGCCCGTCAACCCGGAAGCGCCGCGTGTCGAGTGGGCGCTTCAGATACCGGAGCCGCTCTGGGATGCGATCCGCGGCGAGAAGACAGCGCGGCCTGCCCCGTGGGCGCGATATCGAGAACTCGGGCAGTTGGCCGAGTTGAGCGAATTGATATTGCCCGACACACTTCGGCAACAACTCAGGCTGCTTCCGGCGCTGTTCGCAACCGGCGAAGTCCAGGCCCTGACAGTTCGCGGCCCTCAGCGGAATGGCAGAAGAACAATCGTCGGTGCAGCCGCGCGGATGCTCGGGCGCGGCGTGCTGGAAATCGATGGGGTTGGCAAAGCAGATGACGAGCGATGGAAGCTTGCCGGGCCGCTTGCAACGCTGCTTAACGCCGTGCCGCTGATCGTGCTGGAAGTAGCGCCGGGTGAGACTGCAGAGTTGCCCGGTCTTAATGGATATGAGGGCCCGCTTGCGACAGTAATGGGGACGCAGGGAGGCGTGATCGGGCCTGGAACTGAGCGCGCGCTCACTTTGGTGATTGAGATGCCAGACACAAATGCGCGCAGGCAGCACTGGCTCTCAGCCTTTGGATTTCGCGAGGTCGGCGAATTGGATGCAATCAGTCAGCAGTTTCGCATGACGGGAGGTAACATTCGTCGCGCTGCGGCGCTGGCGCAATCTTATGCCGCGTTGAACGGGCGTTCTGAGATCACGATTGCAGACGTGCAGGAGGGTAGTCGCGCGCTTAATCGCCAGGCGCTCGATACGCTGGCGGCGCGGCTTGGCGCGATCGGTGATTGGAACAGCCTTGCGGTCGCCGCGGCAACGCGGCGTGAGCTGGACAATTTCGAAGCCCGCTGTCGGCACCGCGAGCGACTGTGCGGATCGGTGAGCCCAGCGCTGGGCGCGCAGCTTAATTGCGGCGTGCGCGCTTTGTTCACCGGGCCGAGCGGCACGGGCAAGACGTTAGCCGCGCGTCTGTCGGCGTCGGTGCTGCGGATGGATATCTATCGGCTTGATTTGTCGTCGGTGGTTAATAAATACATCGGCGAAACGGAGAAGAACCTGAATCAGGTCTTCGCGCGAGCCGAAGAACTCGATGTAATTCTGTTGTTGGACGAAGGGGATGCCTTGCTTACCCAGCGCACCAGCGTGCAGACGTCAAACGATCGCTACGCCAACCTCGAGACGAACTTTCTGCTGCAACGGTTGGAGACGTTCGAGGGAATTCTGATCGTGACGACGAACGCCGGAGATCGCATCGATAGCGCGTTTCAGCGCCGCATGGATGTCGTCGTCGAGTTTCGCCCGCCTGATCCAGCCGAGCGCTGGGCAATCTGGCAGATGCACTTGCCGCATTCGCACGCGATCGATGAACAACTTATGCAAGATCTCGCCTCGCGCTGCATATTGACCGGCGGGCAGATTCGCAATGCCGCGCTGCACGCCTCGCTCTTAGCGCTCAACAACGGCGGCTTCGTCACCACCGAGTATCTTGTGGAAGCCGTTCAACGCGAATATCGCAAGGCGGGTCAGGTCTGCCCGCTGCGATCGGTTCACGAGACTGGACGCGCGTAAAGCGCACTCGCTTACACAATGTAATGAAGACAGGAGAGAGTCAGACCGACAATGCAGCCGCTCCGAAAAAACAGCGAAAGCGAGACTCCGGGCACCCGGCCACCGGCCTCGTCCGAGCCGACGCGGCCGCCTCTCCGCAGGGGCTCGCCCGCTGACGGACCTCCCGCCATTCGGTTGACGACCTCTCCCGCCCAGACATCGGCCGGCGCCTCATCATTCGAGGTTATCAAGCCTGCCGGTGAGCCAGGTTACGGTGAGCCGTTGCCGGCGCAGATTCTAACGTCGCTCGAAAGCCGATTCGGCATGCCTCTGGGATTCGTTCGCGTTCATACGGATGCGCAGTCGGGAGCTATGGCGGATCGCGCGGGAGCGCGTGCGTTCACCTACGGCGATCACATTTTTCTTGGCTCGAGAGAGAAGCCAAGCGATTTGAGCCTGATGGCTCACGAGGTTACTCACGTCCTTCAGCAGCGAGGCGGACCCGTTCTACAGATGTCCGGAGGCAGCACAACCTCGTCAGCACTCGAACGAGAAGCCGACGCCAATGCCGCTCGCGTCGTGGGCGGCGATGCAACGTCGACGACCTTAAGGGTCTCGTCCGCCGGAGGCAGGCGGGTTCAGGGATCGTTATGGGACAAGATCAAGTCCGCGGTTTCCGGAGCGGTCAGCGCGGTCGGCGGAGCGATCGGCGCCGTTGGGTCGGCGGTCGGTTCAGCCTTCACTACTGCCGCCCATTTTCTTGGGGGCGCGGCCCAGTGGGCATGGGCAGGCTTGAAATCGCTTGGCAGCGCAACCGTGTCATGGCTAGCCAAGGCAGGTCACGCCGTTTGGGGAGCGATCAAATGGTTCGGGTCGAAGGCGTGGGAAGCCATCGAGTGGCTCGGCGAGTTCTTGTGGGAAAAGCTTTCACTGTTGGGAACATTGGCGTGGTCATTCATCAGCAATCTTCCCATCAGACTGTGGCGAATCATCGTGCATGACTGGGAGGGAATCAAAGGTGTTGTCGGCTGGCTCTGGACGGGGCTCAAAGGAGCAGCCGGATGGGTCTGGGGCGCGGTCTCGGGAGTATTCAAGTGGCTTGGCTCTGGCTTCGCCGGAGCATTGGGCTGGCTGGGCCACGGTCTGATGGGCGCGGGCTCGTGGGCTCTGGATTTCATTCAGCATCCGAGCCTCTCGAAACTGTGGAGCGGACTGCTCGGAAGCCTTAGCTGGATGAAGCAGGGAATCATCGGTTTCGTGAAGTGGGGATGGCATGGAATCGTCGCCGCCGCGCTTTGGGTATGGGAAGGAATGAAGGGACTTGCCAAATGGTTGTGGGACGGCTTGCTGGGCGGTCTCAAGTGGCTCGGCGCAATGGTTCTTTATCTGTTCGAGTTTCTTGGAGGCGGAGAACGGCTCGAGCTTGTATGGGGGCTGATCTTCCGTTTGCGACGACTGACCAGCGCGGAAGTAGCGGCCTCCCTGGAGGTTCATGTCTCCGGCCAGATTCCATACTGGCAAGTGCGTGTTGACGAAGATTCTGTTTTGCTTCGGATCGGCACGACTTTAGCGCGATGGTTCAAGAGCCCAGTCTCGCCCGAGGCGATCACTACGATGCACGTGCTCCACTTGCCGAAAGGATACGCGCCTTCGGGTGTTGTTCATGAGTTGACCCATGTTGCCCAGTATGAGAAGGTCGGCGCGATTTATATTCCCCAAGCGCTACACGCTCAGCAGACTTCGGGTTACGACTACGGAGACCCAACACAGGTCAGGAATGCCGGCGGACATTTTTCAAGTCTTAATCGCGAGCAACAGGCATCCATCTGCGAGGACTACTATTTGGTGATACATGGCGTGGCGCCTGCTGAACACACGGACCCGCTAGCTGTGACGCCAACGACGCTGCAACCGTTCATCGATGAAATGCGAAAAGGAAAGTTCTGAGCACCGCGTAAGCCATGGCGGCGTCTTCTAAAACCACTCGACCTGCGGCGCCGACGCCTGCGGCGCGACCGGCGTCACCCAAACCTATGCCTGCGGCGGCATCGCCGGCGCGCGCTCCCGGCGGGCCTCCGGCGATTCGCTTAGGTGGATCGCCGGCGCAAGGCGGTGATGTCGCGGCGGGCGTGCTGGAACTAAAAGGCATGACTGAGTTCAAGCCGCCGGCTGCAATCGCCGAGGTCCTTGACGCAAGCAAGACGTCCGCAATCAACGCACGCTTCGGCAACCTCGCCCAGGGACCTATCGAAGTTAAGACCGTTTCAAAGGGCAAGTATCAGATCAAAGACCAACCGCTCGGGCTTGCACATCCCGCATTCGCTCGCGTCGCGGAATTCGCGCCCGGCCTCGCACCCGCGCTGATCATCAAGACCCAGGGCAGCAAACTGACTGGTGAAGTCGGCTTGGCCGGCGGCAAGCGGATCGAAAAGATATCAACGCTTATCCAGCAGAAGCCCGAGATGCTGGGACTGGCCGGCTTCACGATCAGCAGTCTGCCCACCATAACCAACACGATCGAAGGCGGCAGCCTGCACCTTGGATTGAAGGGTGTGCGGATCAAGCTCGGCTCAGCCTTCGCGGGCACGTTTAACTTTGAAGTGATCGACACCTCCGTCGCCTTCGATGGCAACGCCGACGTCAAGGTCAAGGGCCTGGCGGATGGTAAGCTCGAAATGAAACGCACGGCCGACGCCCTGATTACAGGCAAAGGTTCGGTCGGGCTGACGCTGCCCAAGAATTTCTCGGGCGGCCTTGATGTCGCATGGGACGGCGTGAGCATCACCGGCCAGGGCAAGGTCGGCTACAAGGGCGAGAAATTCTCCGGCGAAGTCACGTTGAATCTCATGGAGAAGAAACAGGCGGAGCAACTCGCGGAAGCCAAGAAGGCGCCCGAGGGCGCTGCGCCACAGGCTGGGGCAGCCGCATCGACCAGGAAGGGAGTCACGATCGAATATGCTGTGTTCGGCGAAGGCGATCTGGCGTTTGCATTCACCGAGTGGCTCAACGGAAATGCGCACGTGATCGTCGATCCGAAAGGCAACCTCACCGTCATCGGCAAGATCACGCCTCAGAAGGAATTCACTCTCTTCGAGCAAAAGGACTACGTCAAGCCGTTATTCAAACTCGAAGCTCGCGCGTCGTATGGCATTCCAGTCGTCGGGAACATCTTTATCTTCGCGAACGTCGGGATGGACTTGTTTGCAAAACTCGGCCCGGCGAAGTTCTACAACATTGTAATCGACGGCACGTACTCAACCGATCCGAAGGTGGCCAGGAACTTCAGTATTCGCGGGAGTCTGAACATCTCCGCGGCTGCGGGCGCGCGGCTGAGGGCCGAAGCCGGCGCGGGTCTGGAGATCCTGGCGCACGACATCAAAGCCGGCGCGGGAATCAACGGGATCGCGGGCATTAAAGCTTACGCCGAGGCGACGCCGACGGTCGGGTACAAGGAGCAGGGTGCCGAAGGCCAGGACTTGAAGGGCGTGTGGTTCATTCGCGGCGACCTGGAAATTGCGGCCCAGCCGTTCCTCGGGTTGAGCGGCGATCTGTTCGTCGAGATCGACGCACCGTGGTGGTCGCCGGTGCCTGACAAGAAATGGACATGGCCGCTGGGCGGAAAAGAATGGCCGCTCGGCGGATCGATCGGAATGCTGGTGTCTGTCGATTACGTTTTCGGCTCCGGCCAATGGCCCAAGTTCGACCTCAAGCCGGTCGAATTCAACTCCGAAAAATTCATGACGAATCTCTACGAGGACAAGGCCAAGTCGGGGTCGGGCAAAGAGCTGGAGCAGAAAGGGAAGTGGGCCGAAAAGAACAGTAAAGGAGCGGACGTGCCGAAGGGCAAGGCTAAAGGCAACCTCAAGGAGGGTAAACTGACCGACCAGTCAAAGGCGACATCGAAAAAATCGAGCAAGAAGGATTCAAGAATCGTCGATTCGAGTGGCCAGACAAAATTAAAGAAAGCGAAGGACGAGAAAGAGAAAGGTAAAAAGTCCGACGGCAAAGACCAAGGCGAAGCCATCCGACCGCTAGTCCACGTTCCATTTGCTATGGCGGGTGCGAGTCATGATGTCACGTTCGAGCCGAAAGGCGACGGCGTCGAGATCGACATGGCGTCCAACAAGCTGCCGTTGACGGAGAAGTTCAAACAAGCGCATGTTGCGATCGATAACTTCAAGCACTACATGCTCTCAATCACGGTGGCATCGATCCAAACGGACTACCAGACCAACATCCTTCCCAAGATTGACGCGCTGCAGGCACCTCAAATCGCGGAGTTCAACTCTATTTATGAGCAGTTGTTTCCGAAGCGTGACAAGAAGGGAAAGAGGCCGATCGAGAAAGCGGAAGCGAAGACCCACGTACAAAGCCTTATCACGAAAGCGCAGGCGCTGCTCGCTGAACTCAAAGCCTGGGGCGCTGCCACCGGAATAAAGGATTTAAGCAAGGAAGCTGTCGACAACACTCTTAAGACACAGGGAGACGCAATCTGGAGGAAAGCCTTCGAAAAAATGAGGAGTGACATCATTGCAGTCATACGATCACACACTTACAAGGGTGTGCCGGTGAAGTTCACTGGAAGTTCCTTTACCGGATGGCGCGGTCCACACAAGGGACAGACTCACTTCGATCCTGGCGATTTTGATGTAGACCTTTACGTCGTTCATCCGGTCGATTACGCTGCTGCGGAGAATGCTAAAGCTACGGTTGTGAACGGCAAGATTTTTCCAACGGCCCGCTACACACCCCAATTGCTTGACTTCTCGAGAGTGATCGTCGGGGATCTTACGAGGGCTTTCCCAGGTATCGTGCGCGTAGCAGATTCCTGCGTTGTGCTCCGCAAGACTTTCCCTTAAAGACCAGACTGAATTGAGCACCAACGAGGAGAAGACATGAAACGAACAGTTCTGGATTTCTCTCTTCGAACGGAGGCCGAGGGTTCTCTAGATGACATGGGCAAACTCGTCGAACAGGCTCTTGGCTGCAAGCTTGTGAGAGGAAACTACCACGGCATGCCGGTCCTCAAGTCTATGTTGCTGGGCATGCAGGTTCTATTGAGCGAATGGCGCGGTTTGGACGGGAAAGAGACGTTCCAACTTCACGGCCTGGTTGACGATCCGAAGTTCCTTGAGGGGAGCGAACCCGATCTGGGAGTGATTGGAATCGATATCAACCAAGCGATCATTGATCTATTGGCGCTACGCGGAGCAGGGGACTGGCACGTTCCCACGCGCGCCGAGATCGAAGCGGAAATCGAATACGGAGAAGAGGTCCGGAAAGACTTTCTGACTACAGAAGATGACTCCGAAGACCTGTAAGCGATTGCTGGACAACGATGCCGGATAGCGATGACAAGTGCGAGTGACACGATGAATGATATTGCGGTGGTCGTCACTTGCCACGAGCCGCACCTAGAATGGTTTCCTCGGGCATTGGCGAGCATCAACCGCCAGAAGCCACAATCCGCCGAGCGAGTCGCTGTCTTTGATAAAATGCAGGCCTCCTTCGGGGCTGGATGGCGGCTGGTGAATTGTCGAAGGCGGCAATGGTCCCGCACAACGGCGGGGAAATTGCCGCGGGGAAGGCGGCGTTGGAAGAAGTGCACATGAAGACCACCCGCGCGATCGACAAAGTGTGAAACCAGTTTGTCCTGGGCTGAAGACGCCATGAACATTCAACCACTCGTTTCCTGCATCATGCCGACGGCGGACCGGTGTCGGTTTGTGTCGCGGGCAATCAGCTACTTTCAGGCGCAGGATTATCCTAACAAGGAACTGCTCGTATTGGACGATGGGAAACAGAATAACCCAGAGCTTGCTCAAGACGATGGCCAAATCCGATACCTGCGACTCGATCAAAAGAGCGCGCTCGGCGCGAAACGAAATCTCGCGTGTACAGAAGCTCGCGGTGACATCATCGTTCACTGGGATGATGACGATTGGATGGCAAGCTGGCGGCTCAGCTATCAGGTTCGCGCGCTGATCGAAAACAATGCCGCGGTATGCGGGCTCGACAAGCTCTACTTCTACGAACCCGTAAGCGATCAGGCATGGCAGTACGTCTATCCCGATCGCGCGAGGTTCTGGGTCGCAGGCGCCACGCTCTGTTATCTGAAGTCTTTCTGGCGCGAGAACCCTTTTCCGAACATCAACGTCGGCGAAGACACGCGCTTTGTCTGGGGAGGCCGCGCGCGAAAAATGATCGCGCTGCCGGATGCCAGCTTCTACGTCGCGATGATTCATTCCGGCAACACGAGTCGAAAGCGAACAAGCGACGCTCGCTATCGGCCGGTCCCGGCAGAACAGATTCGTCAGATGATGGGCGCCGACTTCGAAGATCATGCGAGGCTTTTTTGTAAGCCATAAACTTATGGTCCGCGCCTTATGGTCGTATCTCGTGCCGGCAGCCCCAAAGCGCCGGAGAAACCGCGCAAGGAATCGGTGATGACAACGGAGAGCCCTCACTTGATGTTGAATCTCGGATGCTGCGACGCCCCGCTGACGGGTTACATCAACGTGGACGTCGTCGCTGCCCCCGGCGTTCAGGCCGCCGATCTCAGACTGATTTGGCCCTGGCCCGATAACTCAGTGGAGTACATTCGCGCCTGGGACATAATCGAGCACCTGCCAGACAAAATTTTTACCATGAACGAGCTATGGCGCGTGCTTAGGCCCGGTGGCCGCGCAGAGATTTCGGTTCCCACAACCGACGGTTCGGGCGCCTGGCAAGACCCGACTCACGTCTCGTTCTGGAACCGCCGCAGCTTTCTTTATTACGAAGCAGGAAATCCCTATCGGGAACGGTTCGCAACGTTCTATGGGATCAGCGCAAAGTTTCGCACGGTCCAGGAGCGCACCGAGCAAACCCAGGACGGTCCGCGGCTCACGATAGTCCTGGAAGCAGTAAAGCCCTAGAGCATGCTGTGCGCGGTGTCTGGATGGGGAAGTTGAATGTCATTCCGGAGGTCTAAGTATGCTTGAAGACCGCAGCGTGGATCTGCTCTATCTAGCGTGTAACAGGCTGGAATTCACGATTGAAACATTCACTACGTTGCTGATGAACACCGACTGGCGTTTCGTGAATACGCTTTTCGTCTATGACGATGGCTCGCGAGACGGCACGCGCGAGTGGCTCGAGGCGAATGCCGAGAGAGCGCCCGCCCCTCTGTGCTTTACAAAAACGAATTTCGGTTCTCCAGTGGCGGCGATGGTGCACTTCATAGAAACGGCGCAAGCACCAATGCTGGCAAAGTGTGATAACGATGCGATGCTGCCTCCAGGCTGGCTGCGACAAAGTCTCGACGTCTTTGAACGGCATCCGGAGTTAGAACTACTCGGAATCGAAGCTATGTACCCACACGTCGACGATGTCACCCTCCCAAGGACATATACCCTGGCTGAATTCATCTCAGGGCTGGGTCTCTACCGGCGAGCTGTTTTCGCCGGAAGTCGACCAGTCCCATACCAGAAGTATTTTGGCCTTGAAGAATGGCAGATGGTCCAGGGGGCCGGTTTGGTCCGAGGTTGGATCACGCCTGCCATACCGGTCTTCCTGCTGGACCGTTGTCTTTTTGAGCCATGGCGCAGTCTTTCCGACAGCTACATTCAGCGAGGGTGGCAGCGGCCCTGGACGAATTATGACCCGGCTTGCACGCTGTTTGACTGGCATAAGAAAAGTGCACTGTCGGACGCCGCCCATGTCGAGAGCCGCCAGACCGATTCTGATGATCGGCCCGACTTTAAAGTTGTTATCCTCTCAGGCCGGGCCTCAAACCTTGTTCCCTGTGTTCAATCCGTGCTGGCCAACGAGCCGGACCTTTCACCAGATCGGATCATTGTGGTGGATGACGGAGCACGCGCCGAGGCGGAGCCGCAACTGCCGCCGGTCACCTGGGTAGAAGGCGTCAAGCCGTTCGTCTTTGCCCGAAACGCCAATCTCGGCATACGCAAGGCGGCCAGTGATGTGATTCTCCTGAACGACGACGCGAAGCTTACTACGGTGCGGGGATTCACACTGCTCTCGCAGCAAGTCCGAGGGCGCGGCAGCCTGGCTGTTTGTTCGGCAGGCATTCGTGGCGTGGTTGGTAATCCCAGGCAACGTGCCTGCGACGCCGGTGAATTCCGTCTCGAGCAGCGCTCGCTCGCTTTTATTTGCGCCTATATTCCCAGAGATAGCTTCGAGCGGATTGGGCCGCTCGACGAACGCTTTGTCGGTTATGGTTTCGACGACAACGATTACTGCGTTCGCGCGCTGGCAGCAAAACTCCAGCTAGGCATTTGGGACGGATGCGTAGTAGACCATTCCGGTGAGTTGCCTTCAACCTTCCGCACGAGACCGGACCTTTGGTCTTTGTTTCAGCAAAATCAACGCTTGTTTAGAGAGAAGTGGCGGAGGAATCCGTAATGCCGGAGGATGGCTGCACCGACCTGTTGTATCTCGCGAGCAATAGGCTGGAGTTCACGCGTGAAACGTTCAACACGCTGCTGGCCAACACCGACTGGCGGTACGTACACGAACTGTTCATCTATGACGATGGCTCGCGCGATGGTACCCGACAGTGGCTGGAAGCTAACGCCCGCAATACGCCGGTGCGCACGCGTCTTGTCCGGACCGATCTTGGGTCCCCGGTCGCGGCGATGGTTCACTTCATCGAATCGGCCGCGGCGCCAATCTTGGCGAAGACAGACAACGATACGATGCTGCCTCCCGGTTGGCTGCCTCAGAGCCTGGACGTGCTTGACCGACATCCGGAGCTCTCGCTACTCGGAATCGAGGCGATGTACCCATGCGATGAGAGCCAGATGGCCGTGAGGTCCTATTCTCGGGCCGAGTTCGTTTCCGGGCTCGGTCTGTATAGAAGAGCGGCGTTCGCAAAAAGCCGCCCGGTCCCGATCAGGAAATGGTTTGGCTTTGAAGCGTGGCAGGCAGCGCAGGGGCCTGGCCTGATAAAGGGGTGGATCACACCTGCGCTGCCTGTGTTTCTGCTTGACCGCGTGCCGTTTGACCCATGGGCAGAATACTCTGCCAACTATGCGCGTCGCGGGTGGCACCGAGCCTGGCCCAAATACGATCAAGCTTCCGGTCTGTGGCATTGGCGGTGGCCTGTTCGCTCAAAAGAACCTTCGGCACATCCAGTAATGATTCACCCAGACGGTGATTCCCGTTTTCTGTGTGCAATGAGGGTGAAGAACGAGGCCAGCCACCTACGCGAAGTGTTGGTCCGTGCTCTCGCGCTTTGCCGCCAGGTGCTTGTGTTTGACGATCACTCGGCAGACGAGACACGCGAGATCTGCAGTTCTTTTGGTGAACGCGTGACGGTTTTCCCGTCGCCCTACGAAGGTCTTGACGAGGCGCGGGACAAGAACTATCTCCTGAAGAGAATCATTGATGCTCGCCCAGAATGGGTGCTGTGGATCGATGGCGACGAGGTGTTGGAGATGTCAGGTCCCGCGAAGCTCGAGCGGGCCGCCGAGAGCGATCCGATGATTGCAGCTTTTTCGCTACGTATTGCTTACCTCTGGGACGATGTTGGACAGGTGCGTGTTGACGGCATCTATGGCAGATTTACGCGACCGTCGTTCTTCCGTCTCAAAGGGCAACCGCTCGACAAGCTCTGTTTTCAAGCGAGCGGACACGGAGGTAACTTTCATTGCGGGAATGTTCCGAAGGGCCTGGTGGGAAAAGTTAGTGGATTGGACGTACGGCTCAAACACTACGGTTACCTGACGCGGGATCAGCGGCAAAGGAAATATGATTGGTACAACTCAGTCGACCCGAACAATGCCAGCGAGGACAATTATCGTCACTTGATCGAGATTCGCGGCGCCCGGTATGCGCCGGGCGCGCCACGGCTCGTTCAGTGGAGAGAGTAAAGATAATAGCTGAGTTGATAATTCGTCCAGGCCGAGGTAGGTCCACACGGCGCTGTAATTCATCGCGCGATCAAATGTTTCGTGCAAGTCGAATGATGTTATCATCGCGCCGGGATTTGACTGCTGTAGCCCACGGCTACGGAATAGACTACCGCCTCTTGAATGCCGTCCAGTCCGAGGAAGCTGTTAAGCCGGCCGTCAAGGTAGCCGCCCATGCACAGACTGCCGAGTCCCTGCTCGACGGAGCTGAGGCAAACGTTCTGCGCCACGTGTCCCGCTTCGAGCATAATGTAGCGGTAGCCCCGCGGCCCGTATTTCTTCTGCGAACGGGCGAAGACCGCACTCAAAAACAATATCAGGTTCGCTCCTTGAACGAGGGGGGCCATCAGCAGGGCGTGATGAAGCTCTTCGAACCAGGCGCCGGTCTTGAGCAACTCCAGGCCGTGACGGCGCACGTTATAGTGGTACAAGCCGTCCGCCGCCCCTTCGACCTCTCGGGCGAGCGCGTAGATTTCGAGCGGGAAGAGGCCGCCGGCTGACGGCGCCGCTCGGAGATAGATGCTGCCGATGCCGTCGAGGCGTTGGGTGCGTGTCGTGCCGTATGCGCTCGCGAGGATGTTCGAGAGGACTTGCGCGGGCATGCGGCGCAAGCGGTATTCGCGGCACGACTCGCGGGCTTCGAGGAGCCGCGACAAAGGCGTCGCTGAGGGCGCGGGCAGCTTGAGTTCATCGCCCGCGACGACCATCTCTTTGTATTCGACCTCGTAATCCTTCGCCGCTAGATAAGCCTCGGCGTTGTCCCACGGCTCGGAGTTGAGGTGATAGAGCAGTGAGAGCGTGGTGGGGTCGTCGGTTGGGATCATCTCGTTCCTCATGCGAGCGGGTGCGGACAAGGATTGAGGTCGCTCTCGCCCCGCACGCTTGCGGCGTGTCCCATAATTTGCGGGACTTCAAAGAGCCTGCGCCCGCCGAGGCGCTCCTCGCCGTAGCCGAAGTGTATGGGTTGCAGCCCTGCGGCGATGGTGCGGACGACGCTGAATCCGTAGTCAGCCATGTCCGGCGTTGTCAGGTCTGCATACAGGACGCGGCAGCCTGCCCGGCTAAGCGCGTCTACGCAGGTCTGCAAGTCTGCCGCGACGTTCCCTTGCGAGCGGTTGGGCAGTTCTGTGAGGGGCTGAAGGCGGCCGCTGTCGAGAAGAAAAGAGCACTCGCCGATCCTCTCGGGCACCGTCAGGAATGCGCTGTGGTCTGCCAGCGTGCGCACGTCCTGGTAGGAGCGCAGACGCTCGGCGGGCGGCTCTGCCTTGTAACGACCGACCTCGCCGGGATGCACTTGACATATCTCCAGCAGCGACTTCATGAGGGCGACCTGCGGGTCGAGGTGGCAGCCGAGTCCGACAAGGGCGGCTGGGCCTTCGCCCGTCTTGTCGAGCGCCATCGCCATCATAACGTAAATGGGAATATCCGTGCTGACGTTGAAGACGCGAATCTCGATCCCGTGCTGCGCGTAATGCGCCTTGATATTCCCGGCAAGCCCCTTTGACTCGGAGAAGTCGACTTCCGGCGCGGGAAGCTTGTTCATCCAAGTGATTAAGAACCCATCACGCTCTACGGACTCGTACAGGCCATTGAGAATGGCGAACTCAAGGTTAGGCCCGGCCGCCAGTCCGTTCGATGTTATAGACGTGAGAAAATCTTCCTCTCTCCTGGCGGTAAAATTTAGATAGACCAGTTGTGCCGGGGCGAACACCTCGCACTGCGTTGGCAACTCACGCATCGGCGTCCACGTGAGGACGTCTTGCGGCTGCCAACGATGGTAGGGAAATTCGTTGCGCGCATACTGCGCGTCGGAGTAGAGCACGCACTCGGGTGGGGCGACGGCCTTCGGCAGCCCCTCTAGGCTCACGAGCCTGGTGATCTCTTTGTTGACCTGGCTGGCGCAGTAGTGTTCGACGGCCTCGCCGAGGGCGGCGCGAATAGCTTCGCTGTCCGTGCTCCCCTTGCCCGCGGCGGAGCGCTCGACTTGCGGGGCCATGCGATAGTCGAAGTGCGAGAGAGTGGCTTGATACATGATCGGAGGGTTCGGCTCTTCCAACCCGCGCACGACTTTCGTCAGGCTGCGTATCACGCCGACTTTCGGACTCACGAGGTCCAGCAGGCGTTGGACATCCGCCTCCACGTTATTCGTGTTCATCTGTTCTCACCCGGGTCGGTTGAAGAGGCTGCCGCTGCCGCGCCGCTGCTCGTCTGTGCCTCCGTCTTGAAGCAGGCGGGACACCATGGTTTACGCAACACGACATGCTTGCTGGAAGTGAGGTCGAGCAGGTTGAAGACGACTATCTTGCCAACCGCCGAAGGCGAGAAAGCACCGGATAACTGTTTCACCGCCTCGAGGCTGACGAGGCCGGCGGCCATGCTGACGCCGCAGACCAGGTTCTCGTGCCGTGCGCTGTCGTCCTGCTTCCTCTGATCGAGAAAACTCTCGAAGGCGAACTCATCCTCGGGATTGCCTGCGCACGCGACCGCGCGCATCTTGTAGCAGAGATAACACGCGGTTTCGGAAGGATGGATGGTCGGGCCCACAACGACCTCCGGCCCCGACAAAGCGCACGACGTCCACTTGATTCCGGCTCGCAGGCAGACGCGGTTCAGCTTGTATACGAGCGCGGAGTCTCCAGCGTCGAGACAGTTGATCACGAAGTCCGAGCCTTCGACGAGTGCGAACACCTCATCGTCATTCTCCGGGCGAGACGTGTGGACTGTGACTGACACTTCCGGGGCCGTAATCGCGAGCCTTCGTGCGACGACTGTAGCGCGCAACTCGCCGTCATCCGCGGTAGAGAAGACGTTCGAGAGATAACTGTCCGCGCCGCCGACGGGCCGGGAATCAACGCAGCGCAAGTGGCCCACGCGCGCGGCCGCGAGCGCGAGCGCGGCCGCAGCGCCCGCGCCGCCCAGCCCCATCACTGTCACTGTCGCGCGTCCGAGGCGCAATTGAATCTCTTCGGGGTCTGTGTTCATCTCGTGGAATAGGTTGAGTTGCGGCGCTAGAAACTCGGGCAGTTCCGACGGGGGCGACCGGTCCTCCGTGTCCGTCAGAAGGCGGTGGTCAGCGAGTAGCCGGAGCCCCGCCGCGAGGTCGTCTGCGTCGAAAACGTCCGCAACGCTTTCGGCGATCTCCTGGAACGTGTGCCGGCCGTCGAGCAGAGGGACGACGTACTGCTCGAACTCTCTAAAGGAGTGTCCCTTGAGTTTGATCCGGCGTTGCGCGGAGGCGAAGTACAAGACCTCGTCGCCGGACTCGTCGGGCGGCTCAGACCAGACGTAGTAGTGAGTCGGCAGCCGGGGCCTGTTGAATTTTGACGTAGACATGGTCTGATTTGGGTTCGGCCGACTGCGGGCGAGTGCGCAGGACGGCCAGACTCAGATACTGTCCATCCATCTCGATCATGAGTTTGGACGCGACAAGTTCTTCAAGCTTCTTCAGAATGTCCGCTGAGTCGGCCTTCGCGGCCAAATCCTTCGCTAGACTGTTCAGGCTGCGCGCCGAGTCGCATCGCAGATAGAGTTCCGCGGCAAGCCCTTCGAGCCGATGGCTCTGTGCGACCGCCTCCGGACGCGTGTCCGTGATTTGGACGGCGCCGCCGTCGCAGTGAGCGTCGAGCCGAGGGCGTTCCTCCTGCGGCCGCTTGAACCACATGTCCCACCACTTGCGGTTAACCATATCGCGCAGGACATCCACGTAGACGCGCGGCTTGCGGCCGTCCTCGTAGTCGTAGTCGAAGAAGTACGCCAGCCGCGAAAGCTCCCTGCGCCCGAGCGGGAAGACGTAGTAGTAGCTGACGGTCGGGCGCAGGCGCGTCAGGCCAAACTCGGCCGGGCGCATGTAAAAGGGACTGAAGCGGTCGAGCCGGATGGGCGAGACGACGACCGGCGGTTGCAGGTGGCACAGCAGCGGGGCCAGTTCGCCCATGCGCTCGTATTCGGAGGGCGACTCGTTGGGGAAGCCCGTCAGAATGTTGTATGCCGCGTCTATCCCTACCTCCGCGCACCAGCGCAGCAGTTGTATGTTCTGCAGCCCAGTGCAGCCCTTCTTCATCAGGCGCAGAATCTCGTTGCTGAAGCTCTCGACGCCAGGCTGAATCCCGCGAAGCCCGCCTTCGTAAAGCGTCGTCAACTGATCGTAACGCAGGTTCGACTTGACCTCGTAGAAGAGTTCTATGTCAAGCCCGCTGTCGCGCAGTCGCGGGAAGAGCGTGTTGACGTACTTCATGTCGAGAATGTTGTCCACGCAGTCAATCCGCTTGAGGCCGTAGGTCTCGGATAGAAACTTCAACTCGTCGAAGACGCGCTCCGGGCTCTTGCTGCGGAAGGCCATCATATCGCCGTTGAGCCCGCAGAAGGTGCAGTGCTGTTTGGCCCCCCACCAGCACCCGCGCGCCGTCTGAATCAGAAGGCAAGGGGTTATCATCTGCCTGAGCGGCGAGGCGTCCAGACGCGCGTAGTACTCGCTGAAGTCCGGTATCGGCAGGCTGTCCATCTCCTCGACGGGCTGAGGCCAGGAAAGTTCCGTGTCGCGCCCGCGCTTGAGCATCCCGGGCACGGGTTCGTCACTGCCCTCGCGCAGAATGCGTTCGAGCAGGAGCGGCAGGCTTATGTCCGCCTCGCCCGTGCTGACGTAATCTATCCAAGGGAAGGAGCGAATCATCTGCAAACCCATCTCGCCCTCGCAGTTGCCGCCTCCGAAGATGATGACGGGCGGGTCCGGCATCTCTTTGAGGCGGCGCGCGACGGCGAGACAGGCGCAGGTCTGGTGGAAGGTCGTGGTGAAGCCGACGATGCGCGGCTTAAGCTCGCGTATGCGGTCGGCACACTGTTGGACGAAGTCGCGGCGGATTTTGCGCGCTTGCAGAACCCTCTCGCGCTGCCCCTCGTCGGCGGCGTAGCGCGAGAGCATCTTCGTGATGTACTCGCGCTCGTGCGGAATCTTGTCGTCGAAGACCACGTCGGCGAAGAACCACTCGCCCGCCATCGAGTCAGACCCGAGGGTGTTGACTATGTACCCGTAGAGGTCGCCGCCGATCTGCTCCGCCAGCGGGAGGCAGAAATACTCGACGCTCGCGGAGAAGCCGCGGCGCTCGACCCCGGCCTTGAGCAGGCTGACTCCGATGGCCGGGCGGTTTATGTCCGCGAAAGGCATCACGGCAAAAAGTATGTCCATAGCTCCCCCTTGGGTTTCACGCGACAAGACGCGCCCGCCGCCGGAGGGGGCGGACGCGTCGGGTCAAAGACGACAGGTTTGTGACGGCCGAGGCGAAAGCGACCGCGGTTTAAGGCCGGCCGTCTTACATGCCGAAGCCGCCGAAGCCGCCGCCACCCGTCCCGCCGCCGCCGCCGGACATCGGTCCGATGCAATCGGCGTAGTAGATGGGACGGTAGTATGGGTAGTAGAAGGGGCGGTAGATCGGGTAGTAGGGGTAGATGGAGGCGGCGGTCTGCTGGCTGGCAATGCAGGGTTGCTGGGCCTGGGCCGCCACGCAGGGCTGCTGCTGTTGGGCCGCCACGCACGGCTGCTGCTGTTGGGCGGCCACGCACGGTGGCGGTGGCGCGGCCATACATTGTTGACAAGGAGCCGCCCCCAACTGCGAGGCGACCTTCTGGTAAACTTGCATGTCCGCTTCCGAGATGTGCATTTGCGACAGTCTGTCTTCGAGTTCAGCCACGCGCATCTCAAGTGTTTTCTGGTGTCCGGGATCTTTTGAGTCTGCCATTGGATGTGTCTCCTTTACGATTGTTGCGTAGTTGGTCTTGGTTCTGTGCTAGCGAACTAGCGAACGCGGGTCTCTGCCCACCGTGAGCAGTTGCCCTCGAAAGTCACCTTGTATACACATTTCAAGGAGGCGCCGACACGAACGCGCCTTCAACGACGCTGTAGCGCCTTATCTTCCGGTTCGGAAGATACGCCTCTTCCTCGTCTCTGTCAATAAGCGCGATGTTCGTCACAAAAATACAACTTATTGTTACCTGGGAGCGAGCGTTTCCGGCGGACACTACCAAGATTCGAAGACAAGACTGACCCATCCCTCCGACGAATGCGAAGAGAAGCTTTGTGCTTTCGTCACTCCGTAGACTTCGGCAGACGCCTACCTGTGGATATTCCAAAGGAGACTTGCTATCTTATTTGCAATGGCCAAAGGAAAGGGCGACGTCAACAAAAACTCGGAAGTGCTGCAGGGCACTCTCGACCTGATGATTTTGAAAACGCTTCAGGTGATGGGTCCGCTTCACGGATTCGGGATCGCGCGCCGGTTGGAGCAGTTGAGCGAAGACGTGCTCCGCCTGAACGAAGGAACCGTTTACACATCCCTTCTGCGGTTGCAGCAGGAACGATGGATCGCGGCCGAGTGGGGCGCTTCTGAGAACAATCGCAAGGCGAAATTCTATTCGATTACAAAGAGGGGCCTGAAGCAACTGGCGAGAGAGACACAGGACTGGGAGCGGATTTCCGGAGTGATTCACCGCCTACTGCGGCTGGAGTGCTAGAGATAATGATCGTGCGACGGCTTGGTAAGCTGTGGGCGCGAATACGGGATACTGTTCGCAACGAACCTCGCGATTTGGAGTTCCAGGCGGAGCTGGAAGAACACGTCAGATTGCTGGCGGACCGGTATCGCCGGGAAGGCATGACATCGGAAGCCGCCATGCTGACGGCGCGGCGACAGTTTGGAAACACTACGTTGTTGCAGGAGGACCTGAGGGCCATGCAGATGATACCCGCCATCGAGGCATTGCGAGGCGATCTGACTTACGCCGTCCGCATGCTGCGGAGGGACCCGGGATTCGCAGCGACGGCGGTGATAACGCTGGCGCTCGGTATTGGGGCGAATACCGCCATTTTTAGTGTATGCAATGCGGTGTTGTTCAAGCCGTTGCCCTATGCGGAGCCGGATCGCATCGTGATGCTTTTGGAACAGCAGCTTGACGGAACGCCGACCAACGTGGCGCCGGCGAATTTTGTGGATTGGCGTGACGCGAACCGGTCGTTCAGCGGGATGGCGGCGGTGAGAGCTTCCAGCTTCGCCTCCAGCTTCATTCTTGGCGGACAGGGCGAGGCGTCGCGGCTGGTCGGAGGAGACGTCTCGTCGAGTTTCTTTTCCGTATTGGGCGTCAGGTTCATGCTAGGCCGCAATTTTCTTCCCGACGAAGACATGCCTGGCCATGATCGCGTCGCCATTCTGAGCTACGCGGCATGGAGCGAACGGTTCGGCGCGGACCGAGACATCGCAGGCAAGGCCATCACGCTGAACGACGAGAGCTACACGGTCGTCGGCGTGCTGCCGGCTGGGTTTCAGTTCGGGAGCACGGCCGAAGATTTCCAGGCGCGCAGCCAAGCCGATGTTTGGGTGCCGCTCGCGCTGGATCCCCAGAAACTGCAACGCAGATCGCATATACTGCACGTCATAGCGAGGCTCAAGCCCGGAGTGAAACTGGCGCAGGCGCACGCGGAGTTGGACGTCATGGCGGCGAATCTTGCCCGGCAGTACCCGGAGGCCAACAAGGACAAAGGGATCGCCGCGGTGCCGCTGGCAGAGCAACTGACGGGGAGTGTTCGTGTGGCGCTCGAGACCCTGCTTGGCGCAGTTGGACTGGTGCTGCTGATCGCCTGCGCCAACGTAGCCAACCTGCTGCTAAGCCGGGCCGCGGCGCGCCAGAAAGAAATGGCCGTACGGATTGCGCTAGGCGCAAGCCGCGGGCGGCTGGCACAGCAGCTTCTGACCGAGAGCCTTTTCCTGGCGAGCCTCGGCGGCATTGCGGGTTTCGTTTTGGCGCTTGCTGCTATTGCGGCCTTAACTCCGCAGTTGCCGGCCGACCTGTCACGCGCCGCGGGGATTGCGATAGACACGCGAATGCTCGTTTTTACCGCGGTGATTTCATTGGTGACCGGAATTCTCTTCGGACTGGGTCCGTTGTTCGCAACCTGGCGCCAGAGCGCGGGGGAATCGCTTAAGCAGAACAATCGGTTTGCGAGCGGAATTCAAACTCGCTTGCGGAGCGGGCTGGCGGTGGCACAGATCGCGATCGCGATCATTCTTCTGATCGGCGCCGGCTTGATGGTGAAGAGTTTTTGGGCGCTGATGCACGTAGCGCCTGGATTTCGTTCGGAGAACATCCTGACGGCGCGCCTGTCGCTGCCTGGCTCTCGCTATCCTGACAATCGGAGGATCGCGGCATTGGAAAGGGAAGTGCTGGAGAGCTTGCGCGGGAGCCCCGGCGTTCAGTCTGCAGGTTTCGCGACGTACGTGCCGCTAAGCGGTTTGGACAACGATTGGGCGTTCTCGATCGAAGGCCGTCCACCGCTGCCAGTGGGCACGCACAACATGGCAGAGTACCGCCCGGTGAGCGCGGGCTATTTCGAAACGATCGGGATTCCATTGCTACGAGGACGATCGTTCACGTCGGCGGATACGGCAGAAGCTCCGTGGGTCGTAGTGATCAACGATTCAATGGCGCGCGAGTATTGGCCATCGGAAAACCCGATTGGACAGCGGCTACAGATTCCCGGATGGCCGACATGGGGGACGGTGATCGGCGTGGTAGGCGATGTGCTGCACACGGGCCTGGACCGTGCAGCGAAGGCAGAGATGTATCTTCCGGTTGAGCAGTCGCTGAACATAGAGAGCGACCCAACCATTGTGGTGCGAGCAGAAATCCCTGCCGGCGCCGCGGCCGGTGAGTTACGCGCAGCGGTGTCCGCCCTCGATCCCGCCATAGCCGTGGACCGGATCGAGACGATGCAGCAAATGGTATCAGGATCGGTGGCGCAACCGCGTTTCCGAACCATGTTCCTCGCGGCTTTCTCGCTGCTGGCGCTGGTGATGGCATCAATTGGAATTTACGGGGTAATGAACTACCTCGTGATTCAGCGGACGCGCGAGTTCGGCATCCGGCTGAGCTTGGGAGCAACCCCAGGCGATGTGCTGCGGCTGGTACTTGGGCGGGCGGCTACGTTGATCGGCGCGGGTACGTGTTTGGGGCTAGTGGGGTCTGTCCTGCTGGTACGACTGATCACGAAGTTGCTTTTTGGAACTTCTCCGCTCGATCCGCTCACGTTCGCGGCGGTTCCAGTATTACTCGCAGCAGTGGCGCTAGTGGCGAGTTATATCCCGGCGCGACGAGCCACGCGGATCGATCCGACTGTGGCCTTGAGATACGAGTGACCGAGCTCCCCTCGGCGGCGCCCGCGACCGACGATGTTGGAGAGGTGTGCTTTGCGCGACGAATCGGCGTCGATTCAGGGCACACATCGAGGGAATTGCAAATGAGGCTGACTGGTGAAAACTGGAACCAACCAGTTAGCGATAGAAATAAGGGTCGAGAACGCGAACCTTCGTGATGCGATCCACGGGCAGGTTATTCCGTCTGGCTGTGCGCCGAATGGCTTCCGGAGAAGGCGCATCGTATACGCAGTAGCTTTTCTTCCGGTCATCTCTCACGTAGGAGTGAATCCACGTCACGTTGTCTTCAGCATTATTAAGCACAACCATCCGGCACATCTCTGCACCCTCGTCGTTGACTGTAATCGTCAAGCCTTCTGGAAAGCTCCGTTCAACCAAATAGCGCGGCATAAAGGTTCCTCCCGTTTTTTGTGAGCTTTTCAACTCGGCAGGAATATACACAAACGGGCGCGAGCCTCGCATCGGAAGCACCACCTATTTTGGAGTCGATTGTTGCCTATTTTTGGCAGTGGGGTGATAGTGTGTTGCTCGCTCACATTCGCGTTTTCTCCTCTGCGTCCTCTGCGTCCTCTGCGGTTGATTCCGAGCCACTGAGCAGGAAAAACCGCAGAGGACGCCGGGGACGCAGAGGACTCTGATAAACGAACGCGGGCAACAGAATACTGCCGCCCGCGCCCGGTGATGTAGGTTGTTGGTGTTGCTCTTGCTCTAAGGTAGTAGCGGTTAAGGACAGCCTAACCGTCCGAATAAAGCTGCCTGTAATTGGCTGCGCATTCTAAGGTAGGATCGACCTGATCCACCGATCTATCGATCGCCAGCCCGTCTTATTGTCTAGATGGGTATTGAAAGCGTGGCCGACAATCGGCAGGCTCTGGACAGTGACGCTCGACGCGTTCGTCCAGTACGCCGCTTCACCGCCCGCATATAACGAAGGCCACAGCGCGTCGTGTTCTCCCAACTGCACGAGCACCGGGCCCGTCACCGCCCCGACGCGGTCTGCCGCCGGATTGAAGACCGCAGCAAAGGTAGTAAATAACTGGCCCCTCGTGAGTAGATCGGCGAGGTTTAGGTTGTCGTTGGCGATGACATCGGGGTCAGCCGCATTTGCGTTATAAAAGAGCGCGCTTCGCGCCTGCGCGGGCAAAGGGAAATATGGGAATTGCGCCAACTGAATAATCAACTCAGGCGGGATCGGAAGTTCGTGAGGGACGTGGCCGAGCGCCGTTACTACCAGGGCGTCTGCGTCATGATAGGTGCCTTGAACGAAGATAGAGTTGATGCTGCCGAAT
>DATNBZ010000076.1:0-16047 GCA_035607285.1 Blastocatellia bacterium
CACCAGCCTCAACAAGCCGTTGCCGCGGATTCCGCCCATGCGAGGCACGCTCGGAGTCGACTGGCGCTACAAAGCCGTCACCCTGCGGCCGGAATTGACTGTGGCAAACAGGCAGGCTCGCGTCTTCGATAACGAGACACCGGCCGCGGGCTACGCCTTCCTCAATGTTCACGCTTCGTACACGTTCACGACCAGTCGCGCGGCGCATATCCTTTCCGTCAGCGCGTATAATCTCGGCGACGCGTTGTACCGAAATCATCTGTCGTTCATCAAGAGTATCGCGCCTGAGATGGGGCGCAGCATGCGCTTGACCTATTCTCTCAGGTTCTAGTCTCAAATCGATTACTACATCGATACTTGGTAGTGTGCGGATTCTGCGTTGCTAAATAGCCTCCGCGTGCTTTGCGGTCCTTTGCGTCTTTGCGTTGAGTATTGGGTATTGAAGCAGCAAGACCCAATACTCAACGCAAAGACGCAAAGGACCGCAAAGCACGCGGAGGTTCTCAAAATGGAGGAAAACTCATGTCACAAGTTGCACAGATCAAGACACAAGATGCTGCGGGAAATGTCGCCGGCGAGATCAGCCAATCTCTTACGACGTGGCTGCACCCGGACTACCTTACAGCCCTGATCTCCTTCCTGATGTTAGGGCTTTTCATCTATTTGGGCACACTCGAAACAACTCCGCCGGCCGCAGTATCTTCGTCGGCTCCACCAACCGAATTCTCTTCCGGTCGAGCAATGCAGCACATCCGCACGATTTCTCAAAAGCCACATCCTGCCGGTACCGCAGAACATTCGGTAGTACGCGATTACATAGTCCGCGAAGTGACGGCAATGGGCCTCAAGCCGGAAATCCAGAAGACGGCTCAAAGCGCCGATCGTTCGTTTCTTGCTTTCGGGGCTGTAGTTGAGAATATTGTCGCAAGACTGCCGGGGACACGAAGCGACGGTAAGGCTCTGTTGTTGTCAGCGCACTACGACACTGTCCCCCATAGCACCGGCGCCAGTGATAACGGAGCGGGAGTCGCGACCTTGTTGGAGACGCTGCGAGCTCTGCGGTCCGAGCCGCCTTTGGCTAATGACGTCATCTTCTTATTTACGGATGCCGAAGAGATCGGGCTTCTCGGCGCAATGGCTTTTGTCGAGAAACATCCGGCGGCAAAAGATGTCAAGGTTGCGCTCAACTTTGACGCGCTTGGGAAAAGCGGCGCCACGATCATGTTTGATGCAACCGAGAACAATGGTTGGCTCATTGGCGAGCTGGCCAAGACGGCGCCGAAACCTGTTGCCAATTCTCTCGCAGAAAAAATTTACAAGCGCATCCAGTTCTGGACCGATTTGGAGATTCTCACTACCGACAAAGTACAAGGGCTCAATTTCGCTTACATCGACGGCGCCCATGTGCATCACACGGAACTGGACAGCCTGGAGACCATTGACGAACGCAGCGTTCAACATACGGGTTCTTATGCGCTTGCCTTAGCGCGGCATTTCGCCAACAACAACCTGGAACCAGAAATGCGCCGCGATGCCGTCTTCTTCAGCGTGTTGGGCTCCTTTCTGGTCCATTACCCGATAAGCTGGGCCATCCCGTTGACCATTGCAGTCTGTGCTCTCTTTATTGCAGTTGTGGCAGTTGGTTTGAAGAGAAAGCGATTGACGTTTGGAGGAATGATCCTGGGTTTCGTCGCCTTCCTGTTCAGCGTTATTGCTTCGGCAATCGTCGCATCAGTCCTGCAAAAAGTGACGGGTATTTTGCCCAATGATAGTCTGTTCTTAGGTAATCCCGATCCCTACAACGCCTCACTCTACTTCCTGGGGTTTGTCGCAGTTGCCATTGCGGTTATTGCTGCTCTGTACATTTGGTTCAGGAGCAAGACCAGCGTAGATAACCTGGTTGTGGGGGCGATGTTTCCATGGCTGATACTGATGATCTTCACAGGCTTTGCGCTGCCTGCCGGAAGTTATTTGTTTACGTGGCCGCTGCTGTTTGTCCTTATCGCGCGAGGCATCGACTTTTTCGTTAAGAAGAAGGAGACGGATCCACTGAAGTTATCCATCGGACTTTCTGCTTCAACCTTTCCGGCGATCGCGCTGATGGTGCCGATGATGTATTTCTGCTTTCAGTTCTTCGGCTTTCAGATGTCTCCAAGAATCACTGCATTTCTTATTGTCGTAGCGATGCTGCCGCTTAGTCTGCTCATTTCGCAGCTTGATTTTATGTTGAAGCCGAAGAAGTGGCTGCTGCCTGTGATAGCGATTCTGGCAGGAGTCGCTTTTATCTCGGTCGCCAAGTTCACTTCGCATTTCGATCGTAATAACAAAAAGGAGTCCAGTCTCTTCTATGCCGTCAACGCAAATACGGGGACGGCTATGTGGGCGAGTTTGAACAAGCGCCCTGACGAGTGGAATTCTCAATTTCTAACCGCCTCGACTGAAAGATCATCTGCCCTGGATTTTGCGGGACAGGATCTAACGGTTTTGAGCGCAGAGGCGCCCGTCTTGCCGCTGGCGACTCCTGATATCAAGGTGATCAGTGACGTCACTGCCGATGGTATTCGCACTCTCAATCTGCGCGTCACATCAGGCAGACAGGCTCCCTGCGTAATAGTTTCTTTAGACGACGACATCAAGGTGAGGGCCTTTGTCCTCGATGGACAGCGATATGACAAATATCCGAAAGACGAATGGAGGATGCGTTACTTCGCGGCCCCGCCAGAAGGATTGGGATTGGTTCTCGAAATAGAAGAACAGCCAAACATAGTGCTGCGCGTCTCGGATTTCTCGCTGGGCCTGCCGGAGATGCCGGGCGCGTCATTCAAACCGCGGCCGGATTATATGATGACTTCGTCCGAGCTTTTCAACGACGGAATTGTCATCACCAAGTCATTTGCTTTTTAGGCCGGCAACTTCTCGATAGTCGTCGTTCTTCAGTTCTTAGATTCGCCTCCGCGATCTGTGGAAAGATAGAACAATGAGAACGCTGATAATTCTCCTGCTCGTCGGGATCGGGCCAGCCGTCAGTCTGATGGGTTTGTCTTGCGGCAGGCACTCGAATGAATCCCAGGCTCGACCGGGAATCGTGGCGTCTCCTGACAAGACCGCAACGTCATCAGAGGAAATCCAGAAAACACCTTTGGGGCATTATGAGATCAAGCTTTCGGATTTGCCGCCGCCATTCGAGACTAAAGACGCGGAGAATCCGCCGCGTGTTATCCCGCGACCGGCCGGAGCCGAATTGCAATTACCACCCGGGTTTGCCGCAGCCGTCTTTGCCGAAGGAGGTTTTCTGCAACCTCGTTGGCTGGCGCAGGCTTCGAATGGCGATGTCTTTGTCGCCGATTCGAAGGCCGGCAACATAATCATCCTCAGGGATACTAACAATGACGGAACAGCCGACCAGCGTTTTACCTTTGCCTCCGTACTCAACCAGCCTTTCGGGATGGCGTTTTGGCGTGACTATTTATATGTCGGGAACACCGACGGGGTGGTCCGCTTCCGCTATCGACCTGGGCAGATCAGATCCGAAGGCGATCCTGAGAAGATCGCCGATTTGCCGGGCAGAGGATATCGAGAACATTGGACGCGTAATCTCCTTTTCAACCCGCCGGGATCGAAACTGTATGTCACCGTCGGGTCGCAATCGAATGTCGATGTTGAACCCGAGCCTCGGGCCTCGATTCTCGAATTCGAGCCCGACGGCGCCGGCCGGCGAGTTTTCGCAAGCGGTCTTCGCAATCCGGTCGGCCTGTCATTCTACCCCGGGACTAACCAACTCTGGGGGGCTGTCCAGGAGCGTGATCGATTAGGTGATGACCTCCCGCCAGACTTTGTGACCAGCATCAAAGAGGGTGGCTTTTATGGTTGGCCTTACGCGTACATCGGGTCCAACCCTGATCCAAGGCGGCAAGGCGAGCAGCATGACCCGCCTGTGCAAACCATTGTCCCCGATCTCTTGATTCAGGCTCATTCAGCCGTACTCGGTTTGACCTTTTATACGGGAACCATGTTTCCCCGAGCTTATCGCGGCGATGCATTCGTTGCTATGCATGGCTCGTGGAATCGCTCGAAGCGAACCGGCTACAAGGTCGTACGGATCCACTTTCAGAATAGTCGTCCGGTGGGCGGGTATGATGATTTCGTTGCCGGCTGGATGCTCTCCGAAGATAAGCCGGAAGTCTGGGGGCGGCCGTGCGGGCTCCTGGTCATGAAGGATGGCTCGATGTTGATTGCGGATGACGGCGCCAATAAGATTTGGCGTATCACCTACCGCGAGCCGACACCATAGAGGGCCAACCTGGCGCCCCAAAATAGACGGTAGTGTTCGGGTTCAGCGTTCCTTAATAACTTCCGCGTGCTTTGCGGTCCTTTGCGCCTTTGCGTTGAGTATTGGGTCTTCCTTCTTCAATACCCAATACTCAACGCAAAGGCGCAAAGGACCGCAAAGCACGCGAAGGACTGACCGGACACTACAAGTCAGCGACCCAATAACCGAACACTACGAAAACCAATGTTCCGCTTAACAACCCCCACTACGAAAGGATTATTTCATACCATTCAAGGAACTCTGTTACTGGACGTCATCGGAGTTGTCATCTGGTTGGCATTGGCTCAAGCGTCCGCGATGGCAGTAACGAATCGCCATTATTATATTCAGGCTGAAGATGTAACCTGGGATTTCGCTCCCACTAAACAGAACGTTGTTCATCACGGCCCAATCCCCGCGCCATATGAGACCGTCTGGAGCAAAGTTCGATATATCGAGTATACGGATGGAACTTTTACCACTCGTAAACCTCAACCTGTTTGGCTCGGTATATTGGGGCCGATTATCCGCGCAGAAGTCGGTGACACGGTGTTTGTTCATTTCCGAAATCGTTCGACCAAAGGGTCGTTTGGGATGCACCCTCACGGATTTCGTTACGACAAGGACAATGAAGGCGCCCACTATCTGCCGGGTCCGGGTGCGGGAGCCGAGATCCCTCCCGGAGGAAGCTTCACGTACCGTTGGTATGCCGATGAAGAAAGCAGCCCTAGTCCGACAGATCCGAGTTCGCTTGTCTGGTGGTACCACTCCCACATCAGCGAGTATCAGGAGACAAATCTCGGGCTGCTCGGGCCAATCATTATTACTAAGCGCGGGAGAGCCAGACCAGACGGCAGCCCGGTGGATGTTGATCGTGAGTTTGTCACCGCTTTCGTTATTTTCAACCAGGCGGAAGGTGAGGAGCGGGGGCAGATGCACAGCATCAACGGTTACATATTCGGCAACCTTCGCGGACTGGAGATGAACGAGGGTGAAAACGTTCGCTGGTATCTGCTGGGGATGGGTAATGAGGTCGATCTTCATGCCGCACATTTTCACGGTAAAACCGTCCTCTACAAGAAGGGGCGTACAGATACGATCGAGTTGCTGCCTGGCAGCATGGCGACCGTGGATATGAAGGCCGACAACCCCGGGACGTGGATGTATCACTGCCATGTAGCGGACCATATCAAAGCGGGGATGCTGGCGACCTATACGATCAAGCCACGTGCATTACCCGCCATAACAACAAGCTCAAAAAGAGTCAGGGGCCGCTTAAGAGCTGCGCCTCGGAACGTACTCCTGCCGAATAGAAACGTTGGGAAATCCAACATCGACAGCCTCACAAAAAGGAAGCGGCCCAGATCATATCCAACTAGATCAAATCCTACTTGAGATCTCCTGGGTACTGTGACCGGCAAAATGGCGCTTCTTCATACAGCCGGATCGAAAACTCGAATGCACTCTAGAATGGAAGTCTCTCCAGGCAGCAAGCAATTGCCTGCCAGCGAGCCAAAGAATTTAATCGATTTGCTTCGACTGCGAGCGGTTCAACAACCGAATCGGCAAGCCTACACCTTCCTTGTTGACGGCCAGGAAGAGCCTGCCTCAATGACCTTCGGCCAGTTAGACCTGCAAGCCCGAGCTGTCGCAGTTTTGATCGGGTCCGCGGGAGCACGTGATGAGCGTGTCTTGCTGCTCTACCCGCCGGGTTTGGAATATATCAGCAGTTTCATGGGCTGTCTCTATGCAGGCGCAGTCGCCGTTCCTGTCCCTCCGCCTCGCTTCAATCGCAAGTTGGAGCGCATCTTGACGATCGCCGGCGATTCGGGAGCCAGGGTCGTACTTACCACCAAAGCAATCTTATCCAGGATAGAAGCCTTGTGGGACAAGGCGCCTGAACTCAGATCCCTGTTATGGATGGCGACCGATGATCTTGAATTAAGACAGGCCGACGATTGGCGCGCTCCCGAAGTTGACGGTGACACTTTAGCATTTCTGCAATATACATCCGGATCGACCGCGACTCCCAGAGGAGTAATGGTTACTCACGATAACCTGTTACACAACGAGCGGTTGATTCAAACAGCATTCAACCAGACCAAAGAATCTTTGATTCTGAGTTGGCTCCCGTTTTATCACGACATGGGATTGATCGGCGGGGTGCTTCAACCTTTATATCTTGGCGCAAAGTGCATCTTGATGTCGCCCTACGCGTTTCTGCAACGCCCCCTTCGGTGGCTTCGCGCAATCTCGGACTATAGAATTACGACCAGCGGAGGACCTGATTTCGCCTATGATCTCTGTGTCCGCAAAGCCGCCCAGGAAGATTGCTCGACTCTTGACCTGAGCAGTTGGACGGTTGCCTTCAACGGTTCGGAACCTATCCGGCCTGAGACGATAAACAGGTTTTCGGAGACCTTCAAGCGCTTCGGTTTTAAGAGAAACTCATTCTACCCGTGTTATGGATTGGCCGAAGCAACGCTATTGGTTTCAGGAGGCAAGCGGAGATCGCAACCTCTGATCAGCACGATCAGTGATGAAGCACTCAAGGACAATCGCATTCTCAAGGCGCAGGCTGGAGAATCGGATAGCTATTCATTAGTCACCGGCGGCCAAATCGCGTCGGGCCAAACGGTAATAATAGTCGATCCGAAGTCAGTGACTCGTCGCCCCGCCCGCCACGTAGGAGAGATCTGGGTATCGGGGCCAAGCGTAGCAGGAGGGTATTACAATCGCGAAGAAGAGACTCGCGAAATCTTTCAAGCCTACCTGGCCGACACCGGCGAGGGTCCTTTCCTTCGCACAGGCGACCTGGGGTTCATCAAAGACGGTGAGTTGTTCGTCACCGGCCGCATCAAAGACCTCATCATCATCCGTGGGCAGAACTATTATCCGCAGGACATCGAAGCGACCCTGCAAAACAGCTCGGCCGCGTTGCGCAAGGGCTGCGGCGCGGCGTTCTCAATCGAGGTGGACGGCCGGCAGCGATTGGTCATCGTCCAGGAAATCGCAGGCCGTCACCCGCAAAACCCCGACGCCATCATCGACTTGATTTGCCAGGCCGTCGCGGATGAGCATCAGCTACCGCCTTATTCCATATGCCTCATCAAAGAGGGAGGCATACCTCGCACCTCCAGCGGAAAAATACGCCGCCGCGAATGCCGAGCCGAGTTCCTTGAAGGCAGACTGAATATCGTCGCCGCATGGCAGGAGCCCGCGGTCGGTGAGAGTCAGGATTCGAACTTCTTGCTGGATTCGACGCCGATCGACGTCGAAGCGATGGAAAAGTGGTTAGCCTCTCTGTTGGCTGCGAAGCTGGGCGTCGCTCAGAGTGCGATTGATCTCCATCGATCGATTCCGGGATACGGCCTGGATTCATTGGCGGTCATCGAGTTGATGCACACGATCGAGTCGCGCCTCGCGGTTTCCATCCCGATGCCTCAACTCTTCCAGGCTGCAAGCCTCAGTGAGCTGGCAAGACTGTTGCTCGAGATGATGGACAGCTCCTCGAGTTTTACCCCAACTTCTATAGTGCCGCGGAAAGACATCACCGAATTCAATCTCTCACGCGGGCAACAAGCGCTCTATTTCCTGCACCAACTCGTCACCGATGCACCGGCCTACAACATTGCGGCCCTGGGAATAATTCGAAACCGCTTTGATGGGGCAGCGCTTCGACAGGCTTTTCAAATTCTGGTCGATCGTCATGCAAGCCTGCGAACCAATTTCATCGCCACCCCGAACGGCGCTAAACAGAGAGTCGCAGAACGGCAGGAGGTATGTTTCACCGAAGAGCATGCCGATGCATGGACAGAAGATGAGCTGAACAGGCGCATCCTCGAGGAGGCAAACCGCAGATTCAATCTGGAAGAAGATCGGCTCCTGAGAATCACTCTTTATAAGAGGGCGGAAGAATTCCGGCTGCTGATGGTTGCGCATCATATTGTGACCGATTTCTGGTCCCTGGGAATATTCATTAAGGAACTCAGTCTGTTATATGACGCCCAGCTAGCGGGGACAGATGCGTTTCTCCCACCCGTTTCGTATCAGTTCAGCGATTACGTTCAGTGGCAGGACGAACTCTTGAGCGGGGCTGAGGGAGAGCGATTGTGGAATTACTGGCAGGATAAACTGAGCGGTGAATTGCCGATGCTCAGTCTTCCGACCGACCGGCCTCGCCCGCCGATTCAAACATTTGCCGGAGACTCGATTCGCTTCAAGATTCCGCGAGAAACGGCAGACGGGTTGAATCAATTGAGCAGACAGTCGGAAACGACTCTCTTCACCACGCTGGCTGCGGCATTCGAGACCTTACTTCACCGCCACACGAGTCAGGGCGATCTTCTCCTGGGAGTGCTTACAAACGGGAGAAGCCGTTTGAGGTTCAAAGAGGTTGCCGGTTATTTCGTCAACCCGGTAGTCATCAGGGCAAAGCTTTCTGATGATCCCACCTTCAGTTCTTTGCTGGCCGGGACGAGGACTGCGGTGCTTGAAGCCTTTGAGCATCAGGATTTTCCATTCGCATTAATGGTCGAGAAGCTGCAGCAGATACGCGGCGCCGCCCAGCCGCCCCTTATCCAGGCCATGTTTATTTATCATAAGGCTCATTTGCCGGCGCAGGAGCAACTCGCGCGTTTTGCGATCGGCGATGCAGAAGCAATCTTGAACATAGGAGAGATCGAGCTTGAATCTCTTCCGCTCAATCAGGGAGTGACTCAATTCGATCTCACGCTCCGAGCAGCGTCGGTCAGTGACGGAGAAATTCGCGGGTTGATCGAATACAACACGGACCTGTTTGATGCCGGCACGATTGCGCGAATGAGCTGTCACTTCCAGAGGCTCCTCGAGGGAATCGTAGAAAACACGGACTCGCCGATCTCGGAATTGCCGATGATGCCGGCGACGGAGCTTGACCAGGTACTTTTCGACTGGAACCTGACGGCCGGCATTTATCCCGAAGGGTGCCTGCATCATCATTGTGAAGAGCAAGTCGCCCGAACGCCTGACGCCGTTGCGGTAAGCTTTGGAGAAGAACAGGTCACTTACGCGGAACTGAATAAGAGAGCTAATCAGTTGGCGCATCATTTGATTAAGCGGGGTGTTCGCCCTGAGACTCGCGCAGGTATCTGTGTCGGCCGCTCTGTCGAAATGGTCGTAGGGCTGCTGGCGATACTCAAATCCGGCGGCGCATACGTGCCGCTTGATCCCGATTTCCCGCCGCAACGATTGTCGCTGATGATCGCGGACTCTCAGTTATGCGCGATCGTCACCAATCGTCGAATGATCGATGTTCTTCCCGCCGCCGCCGTTCAGAGGATCTACCTGGATACGGATCGTGATTTGATAGCTCGCGAAAGCGAAGCGGATCCTGCCGTGCCGGTGTTCCCCGAGAATGCGGCATATGTGATTTATACCTCCGGCTCGACCGGCAAGCCGAAGGGAGTGCAGGTCGAACATCGCAACGCAATCAATTTCCTTTATGCGATGGATCGGCTCTTTGGAGATGAGCCGCCCGGCAACTGGCTTGCCGTCACGAGCATTTCATTCGATATCTCGATACTTGAATTATTCTGGACGCTTGCGCGCGGCTTCCATGTAGTCGTCCAGGAAGAACAGAAGCGCATTCAACGGAGTGTGAACCTGCGCGCTAACGTCGCCGATAAAGAGATGGAATTCAGCCTCTTTTATTTTGCCAGCGATGAGAGAGAAGTTGCCGATGACCGATACCGATTGCTTTTCGAGGGAGCAAAATTTGCCGACCGCAATGGGTTCACTGCCGTCTGGACACCGGAGCGGCACTTTCATCCGTTCGGCGGACTATACCCGAACCCTTCGGTGACGGGCGCTGCAGTCGCGGCGATAACCGACAAAGTGCAGATTCGAGCCGGAAGCGTGGTTTTGCCTTTGCACAATCCGGTGCGAGTCGCTGAGGAGTGGTCCGTCATCGACAACATCTCGAAAGGTCGTGTCGGCATCTCGTTAGCTTCGGGCTGGCATACGGATGATTTCGTTCTTATGCCCGACAACTACACCAACCGCAAAGAAGTAATGTTGCGTGATCTCGAAACGGTCCGAAAGCTCTGGCGTGGAGATTCCGTCACACTCCAGGGCGGAGCGGGAAATCAAGTTGCCGTGAAGATCTTTCCCAGACCCATTCAACCTGAGTTGCCGATCTGGGTCACGGCCGCCGGCTCTCCGGACACTTTTCAGGTCGCCGGAGAAATCGGGGCAAACCTATTAACACATCTGCTCGGCCAAACAATCGAAGAGTTGCAAGAGAAAATAGCGCTGTATCGGAGGTCCTGGCGAGAACACGGTCACGGCCCCGGCGACGGTCACGTGACGCTGATGATTCATACGTTCCTCGGCCACGATCTTGCGGAGGTCAGGGCTAAGGTTGAAACCCCGTTCTGCTCGTATTTGAAAAGCTCTTACGGATTGATGAAAAACCTTCTCCGGAGTTTGGGGGAAGGGTATGACCCGGATGGCTTGTCGGCAGAGGATCTGGATGCGCTGTTGTCGCATGCCTACGATCGTTATTCTCAGACAAGCGGGTTGATCGGCACTGTGAGCACGTGCCTTGAAACCGTTGAGCGAATAAGAGCGATCGACGTCGACGAAATTGCCTGCCTCATCGATTTCGGAGTCGAGATAGATTCGGTACTCGAGAGCTTCAGCTTGCTGGAACAATTGAAGAGGCAGGCCAATCGCGAGGAGTCGGAACCGGAGGCCGATTACTCGATCCCCGCTCGGCTGACGAGGCACTCCATAACACATCTGCAATGCACTCCTTCAACGGCAAGACAATTGTCATATGATCCTGAATTCTTCGATGCCATACGTGGTTTAGATCAACTCTTGATCGGTGGAGAAGCTTCGACTCCGGCGCTCATGCAAGAACTCGGAGCGGTTGTGGCCGGCGACATTCATAACATGTACGGCCCCACTGAAACGACGATCTGGTCTACCTCGGATCTGGTAGAAAAGTCGGCTGAAAAAATAACGATTGGTCGTCCCCTCGCGAATACCGAGGTCTACCTCCTTGATCGAAAACTTGGACCGTTGCCCGTTGGTGTAACCGGGAATCTTCATATCGGCGGTCAGGGAGTTGTTCGAGGTTACTTGAATTCGCCCGACCAGACCGCGGAGAGATTCATTCCGGACAAGTTCAGTCGACGCACAGGGTCTCGCCTATACGCGAGCGGAGACCTGGCGCGTTATCTGCCGGACGGAAAGATAGAGTTCCTCGGACGAGCCGATCAGCAGGTGAAGTTGCGCGGCCACCGAATCGAGCTCGGCGAGATCGAAGCGGCGCTCGACGCTCACCCTGCTGTCCTTCAGTCAGCCGTAGTACTTCAAGAAGATACTCGAGGCGAGAAGCGATTAATTGCTTACGCAGTCTTCGAGCCTGGCAGCTCGCTCACGGTCTCGCTAATGAGAGAGTTCCTCAAGGACCGTCTTCCGGACTACCTGATCCCACCGGCGCTGATACCACTCGATGTCATGCCGCTGACTCCCAACGGAAAGATCGATCGAAAAGGATTACCTGCCGTCGAGCAGATCAACGGGCAACGCGAAAGAATACCGGAACCGCCGCGGAATCGCGTCGAAGAGGCTCTCGCCTGGATGTGGGCCGAGATACTCGGCGTCGAAGAGGTGGGAATTCACGATAACTTCTTCGAGATGGGCGGCCATTCGATCCTTGCTTCACAGCTTGTTTCACGCATGCGTGAAACCTTCCAAATCGAATTGTCCATGCGAACTTTTTTTGACGCGCCCGCCATCGCAAAACTGGCCGAAATAATTGTCAGGGATGAAGAGCAGGCCAGGAGAGTCATGAGAATTTCGGAGCTTATGGTGCAGGTCATCAATTCCTCTGACGATGAAGTCGAAGCCATGCTGGGCGGGAACCAATCAACAACTCAGATTAGGGCCGAGGGATGACGCGAAAATACAACAGCAATATGGGTCTCTCATCAAAGAAGCGGGCCCTCTTGAATGATTTGATTCGGAGCGAAGGACTCGGATCAACCGTCTCTCAAAGAATTCCCGCCGGAGGCGCACGCGAGCAGGCAACGCCGTCGTTCGCCCAGAAAAGTCTTTGGTTCATTAACGAGCTCGAGCCGAACAGTCCCGCTTACAATGACTATTTCTCATTCAGGCTCAAGGGCCACGTCAATGTAGCGACCCTCCAGCAGTGCATTGATGAAATTATCAATCGCCATGATGTGCTTCGCACTACATTCAAGGCCGTCGACGGCGAGCCGGTTCAGGCAATTGCTTCGTCCCTGAGCTTCAAGATTCAGAGCGTGGATTTGAGCGCGCTGCCGCGGGCCGCGGCGAACGCCCTCGCGCTCGACCTGGCTGTCGAGGAGGCTCGAAGGCCTTTCAACCTCGAACGCGGGCCGCTGCTGAGAATGACTCTGCTTCAGACTGCAAGCGATGAAGGATTGTTGCTCTTCACCATTAACCACATTGTCTCCGATGGCTGGTCACTGGGAATTCTTATCAAGGAGATGACAATCCTCTACGAAGGCCATTCAATCGGTGCGCCATCCTCGCTGTCTGAGCTTCCCATTCAGTACGGAGATTTTGCGGAGTGGCATAAGAAATGGGTGAAGGAGACTGTACTTGAATCCCAGCTTCCTTACTGGAAAGAGAAGTTGGCAAACGCCCCGTCGATGCTCGAGCTTCCTTTCGACCATCCGCATCCCGCGACGCGTAGCTATAGAGGCTGCCAGGTTGCGCTTGATATGCCTTCCCGCCTGAACCAGGCTCTCAAGCAGTACAGCCGGCAAAAAGGCACAACCATATTCATGGTGTTGATGGCAGCGGCCAAGGCTCTCCTGTATCGCTACACCGGGCAGGGCGATATTCTGATAGGCACGCCGATAGCAGCTCGTAACCGCGCGGAGACCGAAGACCTCATTGGACTGTTTACCAATGTGCTCGTGCTTAGGACTGAGGTGTCCGGCGGCTTAAGTTTTGAAGAATGTCTCGCCCGTTGCCAGGAGACGGCCGTGTCTGCGTTCGCCCACCAGGACATACCGTTTGAGCTTCTCGTCGAAGAGTTAAATCCGGAAAGGGAGTTAAGTTACAACCCAATTTTCCAGGTCCTTTTTGTGTTGCAGAGCGCGCCCGCGGAAGAGTTGAAACTGCCGGCGGTGACTCTGCAACGTTTTGTCGTCGATGCAGAGACGACGAAGTTCGATTTGACTTTGAACTTCATTGAGACCGAACAGGAGCTGAAGGGTACGTTCGAATACAACACCGATTTGTTCGAGATGGAAACGATAGAGCGGATGTGCCGGCACTATCTGAATTTGTTGGAAGGAATACTTATTCACCCACAGTCTAGAGTGATCGAGCTGCCGCTGATGAGCGAAGCGGAGAAGCGGGAGCTGATCTGGGAGATGAATGAGACGGCAGCGGAGTACGACCGGGAGGTGTGCATCCACGAAGTGATTGAAGGCCGCGCGCAAGCTAAACCGGACGCGACGGCAGTGGTATGGAAGGATCAACGGATCAGCTACGGCGAACTTGAAGGGAGGTGCAACCAGGTTACGAACTACCTGAGACGAGAGGGAGTGGGACCTGAGGTGAGAGTGGGCTTGATGATGGAGCGATCAATCGAGCTGGTGGTTTGGATGATCGGGATCCTCAAGGCCGGAGGAGCATACGTGCCGATAGACCCGGCGTACCCGAAGTCGCGG
Organism: Blastocatellia bacterium; assembly: GCA_035607285.1. Lineage (GTDB taxonomy): Bacteria > Acidobacteriota > Blastocatellia > UBA7656 > UBA7656 > Onstottus_A. The sequence continues at coordinate 14,026 of DATNBZ010000076.1, forward strand.
CGAGAGCTGATCGTTGAAGACTCGAGAGTTGAACTGATGGTGAGCGATCAAGGAGCAGGGGAGTTGGCGGGCGAAACGAAGGTGATACTGACCGAGGAGGTGAGAGAAGCGGTCAGACAAGAAAGCGTGGAGCGAGTAGAGAGCGGAGTGAGGTCGAGCAACCTGGGATATGTGATCTACACGTCGGGATCGACGGGTAGGCCGAAGGGAGTGGGGCTGGCGCATCGAGGAGTGATCGGGCTGATGAAGTGGGCGGAGAGGACGTACAGTCGAGAAGAAATGGATGGAGTGTTGGCGACGACGTCGATCTGTTTCGACCTGTCGGTGTACGAGATTCTGGTGGTGCTTGGATTGGGAGGGAAGGTGGTAGTGGGACGGAGCGGAGTGGAGGTGAGAGAGGAGATAGCAGGGGGAGAGATCGTGCAGATGAACACGGTGCCGTCATTGATGGAAGGAGTGTTGAGAGAAGGAGAGTTGAACGAGAGCATCAAGGTGGTGAATCTGGCTGGCGAAGCGTTGAGTCGGGGATTGGTGGAGCAGGTGTACGAGGGAAGCAAAGTAGAAAGAGTAGTGAACCTGTACGGGCCGAGCGAGGATACGACCTACACGACAATAGAGGAGGAAGCGAGAGGGAGTGAGGAGCGAGTGACGATCGGGCGAGGGATCGAGAACACGAGGATCTACATCGCTGATGAGAGAGGAGAGTTGGTGCCGAGGGGAGCGAGAGGAGAGATCTACATAGGGAGTGAGAGTCTGGCGAGGTGTTACATAGGAAAGGGGGATGCGACGGGAGAGAGATTTGTGCCTGACGGATGGAGCGGGGAGAGAGGAGAGCGAGTATACAAGACGGGAGACATGGGTAGGTATGGAGAGGGAGGAAAGATCGAATACCTTGGAAGGAAGGACCAGCAGGTGAAGGTGAGAGGGTATCGGATAGAGCTTGGAGAGATAGAAGAAGCGCTGAGAGGAATGAGAGGAATCAGAGAAGCAGTAGTGAAGGTGGTGGAGAACGGAGAGAGCGGTAAGAGATTGGTGGGATACGTGGTGGAAGAAGAGGGAAAGGAGAAGAGAGCGGAGGAGATCAGAAGAGAACTGAGGGAAAGATTACCGGAACCGATGGTGCCGGGAATGTACATCAAGCTGAAAGAGATGCCGAAGACGCCGAACGGGAAGATAGACCGCCGGGCGTTGCCCACACCGGAGATGAGTGAAGTAAGCGGCGAGTATGTCGGTCCGCGCACAGCGGTGGAAGAGATCGTGTGCGGGATCTGGGCGGAGGTGCTGGGAGTAGAGAAGGTAGGAATCCACGACAACTTCTTCGAGTTGGGAGGGCATTCGCTGTTGGCGACGCAAGCGGTGTCGCGAGTGAGAAGCATGTTGGGAGTTGAAGTACCGTTGCGGGTCCTTTTCACCAATCCGACCATTTCCGCTTTGGTGGCGGAAGTCGAACAGCAGCAGCGGAAGAATGAAACACCTGTAGCGCCGATAACAAAAGTAGCGCGCGGTCGGGAGTTGCCGCTGTCATATGCGCAGCAGCGTTTGTGGTTCATCGATCAACTGGAGCCAGGTAACGCGGCCTACAATATTCCGGTCGCGGTGCGGCTGAGGGGTCGGCTGGATGAGGAAGCGCTGAGGAGGAGTCTGAACGAGATAGTAAGGCGGCACGAAGTGTTGAGGACGAGTTTCCCATCGAGGGATGGAGAACCACGACAAAAGATTAATGGGTTTAGTGAGTTGCAAACGGACATCGTCGACTTAATGAAGAGTGAAGGAGCAGAAAAGCAAGAGAAACTTGAAGCAGTGATAGGAGAAGAAGCGAGACGAGGGTTTGAGTTGTCGAGCGGGCCTTTGATCCGGGCGAAGCTGATCAGGATGGAGGAAGACGAGCAGGTGTTGATGGTGAACATGCATCACATCGTGAGCGACGGCTGGTCGATGGAGATCATGGTCGCAGAACTCGCTCGACTCTATGAAGCCTACACGCAAGGTGAGGAATCGCCGCTGCCGGAGTTGGAGATCCAA
>DATNBZ010000083.1:0-6556 GCA_035607285.1 Blastocatellia bacterium
GAAATCTTCTGCCCGCTTCGAAGGTTGAATCGCTCCTGACGGAAGCCAATGAACTCGTTGCAATCATGGCATCGTCGCGGATCTCAGCGGCGCGTACCAAACAATCGGCAATCGCCAATCGGAAATCGGAAATATGATTATGGAAACTCTATTTCAAGATCTGCGTTACGGTTTGAGGCTTTTGATAAAGCGGCCGGGCTTCACTGCGGTTGCCCTGGTTGCGCTCGCGCTCGGCATCGGCGCTAACACTGCGATCTTCAGCGTTGTGAACGCAGTGCTGCTGAGACAATTGCCTTATCGCGATCCGTCGCGGCTGGTGATGGTCTGGGAAAACAACCGCCGCAGCAACCGCCCTCAGAACGTAATCTCGCCCGCAAACTTTCTCGACTGGCGCGAGCAGAACTCTGTCTTCGAAGACATGGCGATGTTCATCGATTTCAGATTCAACCTTTCCGGAGTGGATGACCCCGAAGAGCTGCCGGGGCAGATCGCGCAGGTAAACCTGTTCGACGTGCTCGGCGTCAATGCTGAGTTGGGGCGCACTTTCGTTCCTGAAAACAGCGAGCGCGGCCGCGATAACGTTGTGCTGCTGAGTCACGGCCTGTGGCAACGCAGATACGGCGCGGACCGCGACATCGTGGGCAAGACGATCTTGCTCAACGGCGAAAGCAACACCGTAGTCGGCGTCATGCCCGCCGGGTTTCAGTTGTACGTCAAGCAAGGATCGCAGATCGGAAAGCCGGTCGAGGTCTGGTTGCCGTGGACCTACAATCCGCGCGCGCGCGTTCGAGGCGGGCGCGCGTGGATGTCCGTCGCGCGAATGAAGCCCGAGGTGACGCTCACACAAGCACAAACCGAGATGGACTCGATTGCCGCGCGCTTCGAACAGCAGTATCCGGAGTTTGACAAGGGATGGGGAGTGACAGTCGTGCCGCTGCGCGAGCAGTTTGTCGGCGACATCAGGAAGGCGTTGATGATCCTGCTTGCGGCGGTCGGGTTCGTCCTTCTGATTGCGTGCGCGAACGTTGCCAACTTGCTCTTAGCTCGAGCGGCTTCTCGGCAAAAGGAGATTGCCATACGCACCGCACTGGGCGCCGGGCGCGGCAGAGTGATAAGGCAGTTGCTTACCGAAAGCGTAGTGCTGTCGCTGATCGGGGGCGGCGCCGGACTGCTGCTCGCGCTATGGGGCACGGATCTCCTCCTGGCTCTCAGTCCCAGAGACCTTCTGGGCGTCGATAGAGTCGCGCTGGATAAGAGAGTGCTTGTATTCACGGTCGCGGTATCTTTGATTACCGGCATTCTTTTTGGGCTCGCCCCAGCGATTTCGGCTTCGCGAACGAATTTGAACGAGACGTTAAAGGAAGGCGGCCGCGATTCGGGCGGCGGGGGCCGCAGCCGGCGCATTCGCAACGCGTTCGTAATAGCCGAAGTAGCCCTGGCTCTGGTCTTGCTCGTTGGATCGGGCTTGATGATCAAGAGCCTTTGGCGGCTGCAGTCAGTCGATCCGGGATTCAATTCGTCCAGGCTCCTTACCGCCAGACTCCTCTTACCCGGCTCGAAGTACGGCAAGGACAGCCAGCGCATCGACTTCTTTAAGCAGTTGGTCGAGCGGCTTCGGTCGCAACCCGGAGTTCGCAACGCGACCGCGGTCGATGCATTGCCATTCGGCGGACCGGGCTCGGCGACGGGCTTCCTCATCTCCGGCCGGCCGGCTCCCGCGCCGGGCGAAGTGCCCGTCTGCGACGTCCGCGTTGTCGAGCAAAACTACTTCGAGGTGATCGGTATTCCGCTGCTCGAAGGACGCAACTTCACCGAACGCGAAGCCAATCAAGTCTCGAGAGTCGTGATCGTCAATAAAGCGCTGGCCGATCTCTACTTCCAGGGTGAAGACGCGATCGGAAAGAAGATCGCGATCGATATGACCGAGAACCCGGTGCCGAGCGAAATTGTTGGAGTCGTCGGTGATGCGAAATACGCCGGGTTGGACGTCGATGCGCGTCCGATGGCTTACTGGCCGCATCCGGAGCTCGCGCGCTCATTCATGACGCTGGTTGTTCGAACCGACTCCGATCCGTTGGCGCTGGCTTCCACCCTTAGACGCGAAGTGCAGGCTATCGACAAGGACCAACCGGTCGCGGACGTGCGGACGATGGAGCAGTTGATGTCGGGCTCGATCGCGAAAACAAGATTCAGCGCAATGCTCCTGATGGTATTTGCGAGCGTTGCGTTGGTGCTGGCGGCGGTAGGAATTTACGGTGTGATGGCTTACTCGGTTGAGCAGAGGACGCGCGAGATCGGCATTCGGATGGCGCTCGGGGCCGGCCGGCGCGATGTAGTCGCGATGGTGGTCAGGCAGGGGATGATGCTGGCGGGCGCCGGCGTGGTAATCGGTTTGGGCGCGGCGTGGGCGCTCACTCGCTTCCTGGCGAGCTTGCTTTATCAGGTAAGTACGACTGATACGGGGAGCTTCTTGTCGATTTCGATCGCGCTTGGCATCGTAGCGCTGGTGGCGAGTTTGATACCGGCTTATCGCGCGACGAAAGTCGATCCGATGGTGGCGCTGAGATATGAATGAAGGGATTGCCGATTGCCGATTTGCGATTGCCGAATTAGTTCATCTCAGCAATGCAATGTCGCAATCGGCAATCGGCAATCGGAAATAATCTGGGGGAATAATGGAAACTCTATTGAAAGATCTAAGATTCGGAATTCGAATGATGGCGCGAAGCCCGGGCTTTACGCTGGTGGCGCTTATTACAATCGCGTTGGGGATTGGTGCTAACACTGCGATCTTCAGCGTGGTTAACACAGTGCTGCTTCGGCCTCTCCCATACGAAATGCCCGGCCGTCTAATGGTTCTTTGGGAAAGGCAGGAACAGATTCCACAGGAGTCACCGTCGCTGCCTGACTTCAATGACTGGTGTGAGCGATATCACAGTTTCGAGCAGGCCGCCCTTGCGCGCCGCGACAACGTGAACCTCACCGGGGCCGGCGAGCCCGAGCGCCTGATTGCAAGACAAATTACTGCGAATTTCTTCTCGACGCTCGGCGTCCGGCCGCAGCTTGGACGACCCTTCTCAGAAGAGGAAGAAAAGACCAAAGCGGCGGTTGTTCTGATAAGCGATTCGCTGTGGAAGCGGCAGTTTGGTTATGACCCATCGCTGATCGGCAAAGCCATCACTCTCTACGATACGAGCTTTACCGTCATTGGAATCCTTCCTAAGAACTTTCAGTTTTACACACCCGCCGATGTTTTCCTGCCCATAAGCTTCATGCCCGACCGCCTCAAGGAAGCGCGCGAGGAACACGGAGGCACGATCGTGGTGGCGCGACTGAAGCCGGGCGCCGGCCGCGCCGAAGCGCAGGCGGATATGGACAACATCGCCGAAGCGCTCGAGCAGCAGTATCCAAAGACTAACAAGAGCGTAAGGGTGACCGTTGCTTCAATCTACGAGGACATGGTTGGAGACGTGAGACCTTCGTTGCTCGTCTTGCTCGGAGCGGTGGGGTTCGTTTTGCTGATTGCCTGCGCAAATGTAGCGAACCTGTTGCTGGCGCGTGCAGCCGCCCGGCAGAAAGAAATCGCGATTCGCACGGCTCTTGGCGCGAGCCGGCTGCGCGTGGTCAGACAACTGCTTACCGAAAGCATCTTGCTATCGATTGCCGGAGGAGCCGTCGGCCTGTTGCTGGCGATGTGGGGGGCCGATCTGCTGCTTGCGGCGATACCGAATAATATTCCCTGGGTTAAAGAAATCGCGTTGGATCGGTATGTTCTGGGGTTCACGCTTGCGGCGTCGCTCGCGACGGGGATCGTGTTTGGGCTTGCCCCGGCGTTGCAGTCTTCGCGGCCCGATCTGAATGAGACGCTCAAAGAAGGAGGCCGCGGCTCGACGAGCGGCCGCCAGCGCGCGCGCGCCGTGTTGGTGGTCTCCGAGGTAGCGCTCGCGCTGGTGTTGTTCATCGGGGCGACTCTCATGTTGAAGACTTTTTCGCGGCTTCGGAACATCGACGCAGGCTTCAATCCGAAGAACGTGCTGACGATGACCTTCTCGCTGTCGCCTTCGAGGTATTCCGACAGTTCGAGAGCGCGGGACTTTTATCGACAACTCGATGAGCGAGTTAATACGTTGCCTGGCGTCGAAGCCGCGGCCTTCACCCGCAACGTGCCGCTCGAAGGCGCCACCGTTACGACGGTGTTGTTGGATGGAGAATCCTTCACGAGTTACGGCGATCAGCGATTGACCGTGCAGTCGATGGTCGGCGTCAATTTCTTTCGGGCGATGGGTATTCCGTTGCTCAGGGGCCGAACATTCTCCGAGCAGGAGACCGACAAGACGCCTCTGCTTGCAGTGATCGACGACAACATGGCCCGCGAGCTGTTCCCCGACAAGGACCCGCTCGGCCAGCACCTGGTGCTGAACGAGGGCACGATCAGATTCGAGATCGTCGGCGTGGTTCCACACATCAAGCATTTAAGCTGGGACGCCGACGCGCAATCCAAGGTCCGATTCCAGATGTACTCAAACTACAATCAAGTACCGGATCAGTTCTTCGCGCAGGCCACTCAGACTCTCAGCCTGGTGATGCGAACCTCGACGAATCCGATGAGCCTGGTACCTGCGGTGCGAAAAAAGGTTCAGGAGGTCGATAAGGATCAGCCGGTCTATAACGTGAAGCTAATGGAGGAGTCGATCGCCGGTTCGATGTCGCAGCGGCGCTTTGTGATGTCACTGCTCGCGGTGTTTGCGGGCGTGGCTTTGATACTCGCCGCTATTGGGATCTATGGCCTGATGAGTTACTCGGTGACGCAGCGTTCGCACGAGATAGGCATACGAATGGCGCTGGGCGCGCGCGGGCGAGATGTGTTGACGCTGGTGGTGGGCAACGGTTTGAAGCTGGTCATCGCAGGCGTCGCCATCGGCCTGGTCGCATCCTTCATGTTGACGCGATTGTTGTCGGGGTTGCTCTTTGGTGTGAGCGCTACGGACCCGCTGACGTTCGTGCTGACTTCGATAGCGTTGACAGGAGTGGCTCTGGGAGCCTGTTTCGTGCCGGCCCGGCGCGCGACAAAAGTCGACCCGATGACTGCTCTGCGTTACGAGTGAAGGTGAGGAGGAACATAGAGGATAGAGGATAGAGGATGGAGGATGGAGGATGGAGGGATCGTCCAATGCTCTATCCATCCTCTATCTTCAATCCTCCATCTTCAATCCTCCATCCTCAATCCTCCATCCTCGCCCGTCACAGGCTCACGACGGCAGAGTATTTCTGATTGTTCGGCTTGATCGTTTGAATCGTCAGTGTGAACTTCTGCGGAATCTTCGCCTGCGCAGCGGGAACATCGAACAGCAAAGAAACTGTTCCCTTCTGGCCGAAGTTCAACGTGACCGCGCCTATCTCGTTGGCATTTAGAACTTCGATCTCCTTGTCGTTGTCCTCGCCCCAGGATGGGAAGTCCTCGATGACCGCGAGAGGCGCAATCTTCTGCGCCCCGCTCATCAGGTACAATTCCGACTTTGCATTCGGAGTCAGCGTGTAAGAAACGGAGGAGCTCTTATTTCCGTCAAATTCGAGAACTACGACAACGGGCGATCCCTGCAGCTTGACCCCGGTGAAGGGTGATTTAGCGGCTTTCGTCACTCGCAGGTTCAGTCCGTTGCCGAGCGCGATAGCCTCACCAGCCTTGACCTGCCGAGGCGCGTCGGTTGCCTGTTCCTGAGAGTAAGTGGCGGTGGCCGACAGCGCAGCCATCGCGATCAGAACTAATAATCTTTTCATAATTGCAATCATCCCCTTTGCTAATTGGATTCTAACCGTCCCTCATTGTGAATACACCGGACGGTTCGCGGTCCGCAAGCGATGTCCTTTGTTGAAGTGACTCATGTCGGCGAACCTCGATGTTTGAACGCCGAAGCTTCATATAAGTTCGCGAATTCGGGCGGTCCCTGAGGTCGTTGATGTATTACCGCGTTGCGCAAGGCAGTCCTCTGCGTCCTCGGCGTCCTCCGCGGTTAATTCCCAGCACTGATTAAGAAAACCGCAGAGGACGCTGAGGACGCCGAGGAACATCGCGATCGCGAGCGATACCCCTCACACCTGTCCATAAACCCGCTTGCGTTCTGACTCCGTAGTGCTAGAATCGCGCTCGAATTCAGAACACCAGTGGACTCGCGCGAACCGATGAATCCATTCCAGCAAACGTACCGGAGGTGACCTCATGAAAAGAACTACACTGCATGCACTCCTGATTGTTACTTGTCTCTTTAGTGTGGTCGGATTGGCCCAGCAGCCGCGTCGCATGCAGCTCGACGACCTGGGTCGCATCGTTCGCGTCTCAGATCCGCAAATTGCGCCGGATGGCAAATCCATCGTCATCGTCGTGTCGCGCGCAAACTACGACGACAATCGGTACGACACGGACCTTGTGCTGGTGGACGTTGCAAGCTCGGGCCAACGTACGCTCACTCACGATCGCCGCAGTGTCAGCCACCCGAGGTTTTCGCCGGCCGGCGACCGGCTGGCGTTTCTCTCCAACGTCTCGTTGGCGACCGGGCAG
>DATNBZ010000099.1:0-22099 GCA_035607285.1 Blastocatellia bacterium
GCGGCAAGGTACTCCGCGACGCCGCTTTCCGTTCGCAATAGATTCAATCACTAGCCAAAGCGGCGTCGCGGAGTACCTTGCCGCCGCACTCCAAATTAAGGCACCGCGCTCAGGACACTTCTTCCGGCGAAGAGTCGTGGGCGGTTCCCGGCTCAAGTCCCGCTTTTAATCACACCCCGGCCGCCGGGCGCGCTGCAAATTGAATTTTGGATTGAACAACTGCTGAGAAAACTCCAGGGAGGATCTTGAAAGGGAGGATCTTGAAAGGGACGAACATGCAAACCACACTGAGCGCATCCCATGTCTTACCATTTCTCTGCGGGGCCCTCGTAATGCTCGGCTTCAGCACGCTCCGCGGGTCCAACGCACAACCGCCGCACCACGTTTACGAATTGCGACTGTATCACGTCAACGCGGGGAAAATGGAAGCTCTGAAGGCGCGCTTTGGTAATCACACGGACGCGCTCTTCAGACGGCATAACATGAAGAGTATCGGCTACTGGTCACCCGAAGATGCGCCGGGTTCGCAAAACCTGTTCGTCTACATTCTCGAGCATCCCAATCACGAGGAGGCGCTGAAGAATTGGGCTGCGTTCCAAGTCGATCCGGAATGGCAGAAGGTAAAAGCCGAATCAGAGCTAAACGGTCCGTTGGTAGACCATATCGACCGGTACTTTATGGATCCGACCACGTTTTCGGCGCTCAAGTAATGACTAGAGCTATTGATGAATTGACTGGTAGTGGGGTATTAGCGTGTTGCCAGCAAGCAGTCCTCTGCGTCCTCTGCGTCCTCCGCGGTTTCTCCTGCTCGGTGGCTCGGGATCAACCGCAGAGGACGCCGAGGACGCAGAGGAGAAACGTGAATGTGAGCGAGCAACACACTTTCACCCCACTATCAATTGACTGACGGGAGTGCAAGCGCGAACCTAAGGCGCTACATTAGTAAAGAGTAGGAGAAATCATGAGTACGAAAATGAAGGCAGCACAGATCGGTAAGGCTGGTGGGGACTGGGAATTAATCGAACGCGATATTCCCGAGCCGGGAGTTGGGCGAGTGCGGTTGAAAATCGAAGCGTGCGGCATTTGCCATAGCGATGCCATGGTCAAGGAAGGTATGTGGCCCGGGCTTCAGTATCCCCGTGTGCCGGGGCATGAAATCGCAGGACGCATCGATGCACTCGGGGACAATGTTACCGAGTGGCAGGAAGGTCAACGCGTCGGCGTCGGATGGCATGGCGGACACTGTTTCGTATGCGAATTGTGCCGGCGCGGTGATTTCGCCATGTGCGTCAATCGAAAGGTCACCGGGTTTGACTTCGACGGTGGATACGCCGAGTACATGATTGCGCCGGCGGCGGCGCTGGCTGCGATTCCGGATGAACTGCCCGCCGAGGAAGCGGGTCCTTTAATGTGCGCGGGCGTTACGGTTTTCAACGCGCTCCGGAATTCGGGCGCGCGTGCCGGCCAGGTGGTCGCCGTGCAGGGCATCGGCGGACTGGGACACCTCGGCATTCAGTACGCGAGGCGGATGGGGTTCGAAACAGTCGCGATCAACCGAGGGAACGACAAAGAGCCGCTGGCTCGAAAACTCGGCGCGCATCATTACATCGACGCGAGCGCTACAGACGTCGTAGCTGAATTGCAAAAACGTGGGGGCGCTCACGTGATCCTTGCAACCGCGCCGAATGCGCAAGCCATTTCCGCGCTGGTTGACGGTCTGTCACCCGATGGCAAACTGGTAGTGCCCGCCGCGCCGGCCGAGCCACTGACGGTCAGCGTGTTCTCTTTAATCATGCGGCGGAGTTCCGTCGCCGGTGTGTATTCGGGCACCGCGAGAGATTCGCAAGACACCATGGAATTCAGTGCGCTGAGCGGCGTGCACCCAATGATCGAGAAGTATCCGCTTGATCGAGTGGCAGAGGCCTACGAGCAAATGCACAGCGGGAAGGTGCGATTCCGCGTTGTGCTGACTTTCGGCGGCTGATCAAAGAAAGGTTTGAGTAGTGTTCGGTTATTGGGTTGCTGACTTGTACCCTGTGGTCAGTCCTTCGCGTGCCTGGCGGTCCTTTGCGCTGTTGCGTTGGGTATTGAAAAAGTAAGACTCAATACTCAGCGCAAAGGCGCAAAGGACCGCAAAGCGCGCGAAGGACTGACTAAACTTAGAAAGGAGAGCTTGTATGCCTAGCATTACTACCAAAGACGGGACGGAGATATATTACAAGGACTGGGGGAGTGGTCAACCGGTTGTCTTTAGCCATGGTTGGCCGCTGTCATCTGATGCTTTCGAAGACCAGATGTTCTTCCTGGCTTCGAACGGATATCGTTGCATCGCCCACGATAGACGCGGGCATGGACGCTCGAGTCAGCCATGGAGTGGCAACGATATGGACACCTATGCGGACGATCTCGCCGAGCTTACCGAAGCTCTCGATCTGAAGAATGCGATTCATGTGGGCCATTCAACCGGCGGTGGCGAGGTTGTGCGTTACATCGGACGTCACGGCGCCGGTCGCGTTAGCAAAGCAGTCTTGATCGGCGCCATTCCACCGGTGATGCTGAAGAGCGAAACCAATCCCGGCGGCTTACCAATCGAGGTATTCGATGAGATCCGCGCCAATGTACTCGCCGATCGTTCGAAGTTCTGGAAAGACCTTTCCATTCCCTTCTATGGATTCAATCGACCCGGCGCGAAGGTTTCGGAAGGTCTGCGCGATTCATTCTGGCTGCAGGGAATGATGTGCGGGATGGCCGCAGCGTACTTTTGCATCAAGGCGTTTTCCGAAACGGATCTCACTGAAGATCTCAAAGAGATCGACGTACCGACCTTGATCCTGCATGGCGATGACGATCAGATCGTGCCCATCGACGACTCGGCCAGACTGTCGGCGAAAATTGTTAGTAATGCAACGCTGAGGATCTATCCGGGCGCGCCGCACGGAATGTGCTCGACGCACAAGGATCAGGTAAATGCAGACCTGCTGGCTTTCATAAAAGATCAACAAAAGGCGGTCGCGTGATCGCGAAATCTCCGTCGGCAGTCGCTGAAGTCGCTGGAGCCCTGGGGCCTCGACGAAGACTCGTAAGGGCAAACGGGAGTGCCGGTCAAGAAACTGTTGTCATCATGAGTTCCACAACCAGGCGATTAAACTCGGCGCCATCAGGCAGCTCGGATGACTCTGACAGAAGCGCAATGCCATACAGCAGCTTCCCAAACTTCGGCACAATCGGGGATGCCTTATCTTCTTTGAATCGTTCCTGGATCTTTGCAATCAGTTGATGTTTCGGGTTCAATTCCAGGATCCGACGCTGCTTCGGGCCTCCGCCTTTCCCCTTCTGCAGGAGTCTTTCCATCTGCGGACTATAATCCATCTCCGTGCCAACCAGACACGCGGCCGATGACACAAGCCGGCTCGAAAAGCGCACTTGCTTTACGTACTCGTCCAGCGCCTGTTGCAGAAGCTGAAGCAATTCGGACGCTTCTTCCTCCTTCTGCTTAAGCTCCTTTTCCGCGCTCTCCCTCTCTTCAGCGCTCCCGAGCACGATCGCGCCCTTGCCTATCGACCTTAGTCTCTTTCCTTCGTATTCCGTCAAGGACTCTATCAGCAACTCGTCGACCGGTTCGACGAGATAAAGCACCTCATACCCCTTCGCCAGGAACGCCTCCAGTAGCGGAGAGTTTTCGACGATGCTTCGAGATTCGCCGGTAAGACAATAGATCTCACTTTGTCCCTCCCTCATCCGCTCGACATAATCCTGGAGCGTCGTCAATGATTGCGGATCACGCGAAGACTGAAAGAGCAGCAGCGACAGGATGGTTTCCTTGTTATCGTAATCGGATGTCACGCCCTCCTTGAGCGCGCGCCCGAACTGCTCCCAAAACTGCAAGTACTTGTCGTACTCCTTCTCCTTCATATCTTCGAGGGTGTCCAGAACTTTTTTCGTTAGCCATTTTCGGATCACCGTAGCGTGCCGGTCCTGCTGCAGCGTCTGCCGGGAAATATTGAGCGGCAAGTCCGCCGAATCTACGATTCCCCTGATGAAACGTAGATATCTCGGAAGCAATTCCTCGCAACTCTTCATTATCAGTACGCGCTTCGCATAGAGTCGAAGCCCGCTCTCGTAAGCATGATAGAAAAGTTCTTGCGGCGCCTTGGAAGGGATGAAAAGAAGCGCCTGGTACTCGACCGTGCCCTCAGCCCTCAGATGCATGGTCTTGAGTTGGCCGTTCCAATCATCGGAGATGTGTTTGTAGAACTCCGAGTATTCTGCCTCGGTTACTTCGCTCGGAGTGCGAGCCCAAAGCGGCTTCATGGAGTTTAGAACGCGGTCTTCGATTACGATCGCGGGCTTCTCTTCCCTACCCAGGTTGCCCGCATCACCCGTATTGAGTTCCTCCCTTTCGAATTTACAGATTATCGGGTAGCTCACAAAATCGGAGTATTGTCTGACTATTCGTGAGAGGGTCCACACATCCGTGAAGTCGCTTTCGTTATCGTCGTCGGTTGTTCTCAGATGCAGGACAACGGTCGTGCCTCGCCCGGAGCGCTCGGCCGGCTTCAGCGTATATGTGCCATCCCCTTGCGATTCCCACATCGTCGCGTTTGTCTCTCCGGCCCTTTGGGTGATCAGAGTTACTCGGTCTGCAACCATAAATGAGGAATAGAAGCCGACCCCGAACCGTCCTATTACTTCGGCCAGCATCTGGCTGGACTGACCTTCTTTGATCCTCTCGCGCAGCTCACGGGTGCCGGACTTCGCGATGGTTCCAATGTTAGCGACTAACTCTTCACGGCTCATGCCGATACCTGTATCAGAGACCGAAAGGGTCCTCGCTTTCTCGTCTACGTCCAATCTGATTTCGTACTTGTCGCTTCCAGCAAGCAGCTCGGGATTCGTTAGAGCTTCGAAGCGAAGCCTGTCGAGCGCATCCGAAGCATTGGAAATCAACTCTCTGAGGAAAATCTCTTTGTTCGTATAAAGGGAATGAATCATCAAGTCGAGCAACTGTGTTGTCTCCGCTTGAAATTCGAATTCTTCAACTGTTGCAACCATCCATGTCTCCTTCGGTAGTGTTCGGATTCTGCGTATAACCTCCGCGTGCTTTGCGGTCCTCTGCGTCTTTGCGCTGAGTATTGGGTATTGAAGGACAATACTCAACGCAAAGACGCAAAGGACCGCAACGCACGCGAAGGACTCACCACACGTCAACTCAAGTTCTGTGAAACGCTTCGATCACGTTGCCTCTTTGCTCTGTGAGAGCGCGTGAATAAACCATGTTGCTTACCGCGAGGTCGAGTATGCCCAGCCCGAACGGACTGAATATGCAAGTACGGCTGTTGCGCGCCCTCGGGGCGGGCGCACCAATCAGGATCTCGGGAAGCGTAGCGCGGATGAAGTCTCGGCGACCCACGCTCTGTTCTGCGAGGTGTATCGATGTCTGAGCCCGACACACGTGATCGATGTCATCCACAACGTTGTCGGCAGACAAAATGGCAGCAGGCGAAATATCCCGCAGAGAGATGTGAAGAATAGTGCTGCCGTCAGCACAGCACGACAAATCGGGCACATGCGGCGCCAGAGCCGTGGTGGCAAAGGAGCTGAGGAGACATTCGCTCAGTACCTCCTCAACGGAAGCAGCAATCCGTGTTTCGACTCCAACAAAAATGCTCTGGCATCTCTGGGCGAACTGTTGCGCCCTCTGAGCGTCGACATCGAAAATAACCAACGAGCCCGCTCGATCGTAGACGGCTCGCAGGAATCGGATAATCTCAAAATTAATCACGCCACACCCGATCACTCCGATCCGAGACACAGACGGATCGCTGTGAAGAAATTGTGCGGCGAGGGCTGCGCTGGCCGCCGTTCTTCTCGCGCTAATCGCCGATCCCTCGAGTATGGCCCTCGCTCTACCGGTTTTCGCAGAGTTCAGAATTACTACAGCCGATGCCCGGTTCAGTCCCAGGCTCAAATTGCCTGGAAAGGACGCCACCCACTTGATACCCGCGACGTCGTATTCACCACCGAGGTATGCGGGTAGAGCAATGATTCGGCTGCGTCGGTCGGCCGGAAAGGTTAGGAAGCACGATTGCGGCAAGGATGTCTCTCCTCGCGCATGAGCTTCGTACGCCGCTCGAACGGTGTCAATGAGCTCCAACTCTCGGCCATCCAGCAACGATCTCACTTCGTCTTCTGTAAGAATGAGTATATCCCCTTCAGGCACAATGAACCTCCAAGTTAGTTAGAGACACTTTGGACAATACTGTCGGCGTGGACAATATTATCGGCAAAGCTCACTTGCTGTTGTTGTGTGACAGTGCACCACTCCAGAATAGCCATTGCACTACTTTGCTTATGATAAGCCTGTCTGAACGCGATACTCTGCGGGCCGTCCAGGACCTCATCGACTACCTCGCAGCCGCGCATTGCAGGCAGGTCGTGCAAGAATATCGTATCCGATCCCTTCGAAACCATTTCCATTATTGCCGGCGTGATCTGGAAAGCGGAAAACTTTTCGCGCCAGTTCAGATCTCCTTTCGGAACTCCCATGGTTAGCCAGCGTGTTGTATAAACCACATCAACTCCTCGAGGTAGATTATTCATGCTGTCGCGGAGTTCGATTGAGGACCCGTGCCTCCTGGCGATATTCAAGCACTTCCTGGACAGGTCATCAGGCAGGCCATAGCGCGGCGGGCAGACGATCGTGAGCCGCATTCTCGGAATCTGAGCAATAGCAAGAGCTAACGCCGCCGCCGTATTGTTACCTTCGCCAATATACAGCACGTGCACGTCGCTCAAGCGTCGAAGAGCTTCGTAGATGGTCACCAGGTCGGCTATCGCTTGCGTTGGGTGTTCGTTCTCACTCATGGCATTGATTACCGACATCCGGCCTTGATCGGCAAAGTCCTTCATCTCAGATAAGGATTGATTGGTGCGAACAACCAATGCATCCAGATATTGAGACAGCACTCGTCCAGTATCGTGAGGAGTCTCGCCGGTTGTTATCTGCAGGTCGGCTGGTCCGTACTGGACGACCTGAGCGCCTAATCGCATGGCGGCAACTGTAAAGGCAGTCCGCGTCCGAGTGGACGATACTCGAAAGTAAATCCCTACGATCTTGCCGCGCAGAAGGTCGGATTGAGCGCCGTTTGAGTTGTTCAACGTGAGGGCCCGGGTCACAAGATGGTGCAGCACTTCTGGTCCAAGCTCCTCAACCGTAAGAAAGTTTTGTCCGTTCACTTCTCATTCTCCTTTCTGGCTCAGACACCGTTAAGGCAGCGACTGAGACTCAGGCTTTGGCATCACAACCGGGGATGGCTCACGCACCATCACAGGAATCCGCATACTCTCGTTGCTGACTTCAGAGTCTTCAATACTCGCAAAGCGACCAAAGCGTTCGAAAACCCATTGGTCAGAGAAGATGGTGTCAAGATAGCGCTCACCCCTATCCGGAAAGATCAGAGCCACCGTAGCGCCGGCAGGTATTTGATCTTTCATTCGTTTCGCGGCCATCAGAGTCGCTCCGGAGGAACCGCCGACCAGGAGTGCTTCCCGAGTCAACAGCGTTCGACAGCCAACGATGCATTCCTCATCCGTAATGTGAATGCATTCATCGGCGAGTCCCGTCTGATATAAGGCAGGTCTGACAGATGAGCCGTGGCCGGGGATCAGGCGCTTTGTACTAGCTCCGCCGAAGATGACGCTGCCCACTGCGTCAACCGCAAATACTTTGAGCCGGCTGAGCGAGTTGTTTCTGGCATATTCAGCGCATCCGCGAAGAGTTCCGCACGTACTCGTGGAACAGAAGAGATAGTCCAAATTCCCATGCAGCGCTTCGACAATCTCTTCCATGGTTCGATGGTGGGCCTGGGGGTTGCAGAGATTTGCATACTGATTTGGCCAAAAGCCATTCCCGAATGAGTTCATGAGCTGGCGAACTCTATCCAGCCGGCATTGGAGAAACTCTCCAGTAACGGGGTCTGGCTCAGTCACCATATCGAGCTCCGCGCCATACGCCTCCAACAGCCGCCTGTTCTGCACGGTTGTCTTGGGATCGATGACGCATATGAAACGCAAACCCAGGTACAGACATGCCTGCGCCAACCCGATGCCCAGATTTCCGGAACTCGACTCGATGATGACTGTGTCTGGACGAATCTGGCCCGTCTCCAACCCGACCTGAATGATTCGCAGCGCAGGCCTGTCCTTGATGCTGCCACCAGGATTGAAGCCCTCCAGCTTCGCGAACAATCGGAACCGGCAATCACCGAGAGCACGAGTCAATTCCACGAGGGGCGTATTGCCTATGGTGGAAAGAATCCCTTCATTGATCCTCATCACGTGATACTCCTTCCGGGAGGATGGGTGAACGATAATCCGTGATCCTCCGCGTTTTTCTCAGTTAATTCTACGAGTTGTTTCCGGTCGAGCCTGGAACTATCAGATCAAGATCCGTTGGGACGCGGAAGCCGAGTACTGTCGTACAAAAGTCGCGCCAGCTTTCGCTGACCTGATCAAAGATCATCTTCTCGTTGTGCCAGACCGACTCTGTAACTGTGAAGTCCTGATGTATGAAGACGACTTGATCATCGGTTAACGCAGCCTCTTTCGCTTGTTCGGCCTTCTTGTTGGCGCCGTTGGAGTCCGCGCTCTGTTCCAACCAATAGGGAAATTCTCTGAGCGCCTTAAGGTGATACGCCTTACAGTACTTGGGTTCGGATCTGAACGAGTTGGCTTTCTCGAGATCCGTCTCGTCTTCAACCGCGCGAAGAAACTTCACCATCTCGACGTGCCCGGCGGCGAGGGCGATCTTGTATGGAGTCCGATTATCACGGCCGGCGTTAAAAGGATATGCTCCTTTGTCAACGAGGAGCTTTGCCATCGGAAGATCGCCTCTGCCCGCCGCGAAATTTAGCGGCGCCCATCCTTGTTCATCATGCTGGTTTACGTCGGCACCTCTCTCAATCAGTGCCTGGGCGGTTGCACGTTCACCAGCTATTACTGCTTCAATCAGACCCAAATCACTCATCGAAATGTCCTCCTGTTTGGAACGATAATGGTTAAGGGCACTCCTGTAGGGCGCTCCTCCTTAGAAACCAACCGACGCCGCGAGCTTTGAGGTACTTTGCGAGCTTTGCGCAAGGAATCCGCTCGAGAAAGAGAGATACGTTGAACGCAAAGCTCGCAAAGTACCGCAAAGCTCGCAAAGCGGTTTCTTCACGTCCCTATGAAACGTGCCAGTCCTCAATAGGCTGCTGATCAATCTGTCTGCTAGGTGATAAGCTGATGCAGCTCCTGCGCGATCATACGAAGAAGGATCGCTTCGGAGGAGTGTATGAAAAAATGGTCGCCGGGCAGCAACCTTAGCGCAAAAGAGACGCTGGTGTGATTTCGCCAGGGCTGCAGACACTCACGTGTCACATCATTGTCCCGCAATCCTCCAAAAACGGTGATTGGGCATCGTAAGGGAGGTGAGTCAGTGTAAACATACGTCTGGCAGGCTTGAAAATCAGCACGAAGCACCGGTCCCATCAACTGCATCAATTCGGGGTTTTCCAGCATCTCTTTCGGTGTGCCGTTAAGCCGGCGCAGTTCTTCGATGAACTCACGATCTCCCAGGTTATAGGTGACGGAGTCTGAATCGGGGAGCTGCGGAGCACGACGTCCCGAGACAAATAGATGAGCGGGCTCTACACTGTATTCACGTCGCAATTTGTTGGCTAATTCAAAGGCGATCAGTGCCCCCATACTGTGGCCGAAAAAGGCGAACGGTCTATCCAGATATGGCTTGATTGCTTCGGTCAAGGGTTCGATCAGCGCCAAAAGATCAAGGAAGGGCGGCTCTGCCAACCGATCGCCTCGCCCGGGAAGCTGAATAGCCTGGACCCCAATGCTCCTGGGGAGAATTCTATGCCAATCGCGATAAACCAAAGCTGAACCACCGGCATACGGAAAGCAGAACAATCGTAAGCCGACTCTGTCACTGTGTTCAAAACCGACCAGCCACGGGTTTGTTCGCCGCAGACTTCCCCTTGTAACCATCATGACCAATTCAGTTGAGAACGGCACGCAGGAGGACGCTTTGCCGAGTTTCGGCCGTTACGATGCCGGAATCCAAAGTAATGATGCGGTCTCCGATGTCATAGAACCGATCATCATGGCTGACCAGAAAGATTGTCTTTCCTTTCTCTTTCAGGTTCGGCAATAAGCTGTGATAAAAGGTCTCTTTGAACCGAGGATCCTGGTCCGCTGCCCATTCGTCAAATATGTAAATCTGACGATCTTCAAGATAGGCCACCAGCAACGCAAGGCGTTTGCGCTGACCTTGCGAAAGGTTAATCGTCGAGAATTTTCCATCTACAATCGAAACCTTCAGATCCAAGCCCAACTCCAGCAAATACTCCTTCGCCCTTTCGTCGACTTCGTCGCCGCATAATCCTAAAAGCGTTTCAAAGAGGTGGAAATCCGAAAAGACGACGGAAAAATGTTGCCTGTAGTCATCGATGACGTCGGCAGTAACATCCCGGCCTTGAAATCGAATCGTCCCTGAAACAGGCAGATAAAGGCCGCACAACAATTTGACCAGGGTCGTCTTTCCACTTCCGTTGCCGCCTGCCAGCACGACTATTTCACCGGGCTCGAAGCTGAGGTTTATCGGTCCGAGCTCAAACTCTTTTCCGTCATCACCGAAGTACCGATACACCACCTCGATCAAATCTATACGACTCCTGTCCGGCTCGGTTTTGAATGAAAGATTCGCGTGATTCGCTTCAACCGATTGCCTCAGATCGAGACCAAGTTTATCGATGTTTTTTATGGCGACCTTAGCGCGGCTGATCTGCGGGGTCGTATTCATGATCATTTGTAAAGGACCGACCAGATAAAGAAGACAGAGCGCGAATCCCGTTATAGCGTGATGATCGTAACTTAAGCTCGAATTGACGATGATCAACAGCCCGATGACGACAAAGGCCAGGAGTTGCCCCCAGCTCGCCGCGAGGGTATAGATTTTGGAGCCTGCAACGTTGTTATCCCTGATCTTCCCGGCGCTCCGGGCCAACACGCCGTCAAGAAATGCCCCTCGGCGTTCACGATGTATTTTCAGTTCCTTCGCTCCGCCGATCAACGCATTAAACTGTTTTTGAAGACTGTCGTATTCTTCCCGCGCCGCTCTGAATTTGCCTGCCGCCATTCTCAACGGCAACAGATAGGTAGTGATTCCTACCAGCAGGAAAACCAACATGATGATGAAAAGCTTCGGCGACAGCCAGCTCATATATGCCAGGCAGGCTAGAACCACGGCGAAGTTTATGCAGAGCAGCGGGACTGCGGCCAAAAGGCCGGTGATGCTCGGAATGTCCTCGAGCAGGACACCCAGGATGCGATGTGAGCCCAACTCCTCCATACGACGTAGAGGTTGATTGAGAAGCAACCTGCTCATCTCCATGCGCAGATTCAGCAACGCATTCTGGCCAAGGCGAGTCAACAATATTTCCGAAGTTATGCGCGCAACCGTAACCGCGGCGGCCAGGATCACAAAGCCGTAAATCAGTTTCGTCGATAGGGCCTGACTTCCGTTTAGCGCGAAGTTGATGACTCCGAGAAGTCCGGACGTGCAGACCCCGCTGATAACACCTGAAATTACGGCCCACAAGAGGATGGTCCTCGAGCGTCTTGCGAGGAAGTATATCAGTTTCACGTGCTCGCCTTTGTAAGGTGAAGTTTCGGTAAACGGATGAAGGTGTCGGTACCTAAGCACAACACCAGGCGTGATCGACAATCGACAGGATTAGCAGGACGATCAGAGTTACAAGAAATACTGTCAATCCTGTCCAACTGTTTTGGTCGTCGTCTCCGGTCGCAGGGTGTGATTAAAAGCCGGACTTCCCACGTAGTAACGACCTGTATGGGCGGCCCTCCGTGGCCGCCCCTCTTCGGTCCGACGAGCGGCGCATGTAGAGAGGGGCGGCCACGGAGGGCCGCCCATACGGGTCGTTACTATGGGGGCGTTATCCGTTGCGAGTCCGCTTTTATTCACACCCGCGGTCACATGATCATTTCCTTGTGATAAAGCAGACGTTTGGAAATCAACCCGCGCCGGTTACAGTCCTCGATCAGTTTATCGGATTCGATGATCTGCGGAGACTCTTCCGTATAGTTAATTGAAGTCAGAAAGGATAACCAGGGCTCTTGCCCCATTGCATAAACATAGACCTGCTGAGGCTTCAGCCTCTCGACCAGATCGATCGCCTTGGTGTAATTGGAGCCGTTAAATCTTCTTGACTGGTCTTGACTACGAGAGATGGATCCGGTCAGCAGTGGGCCATACAACCAGCTTAACGGTCCGCCTACGCACTCCATACCGAGAAAGAGGCCTGTGACATCGCTCACAAACTTGGTTAAATGCTCGTAGAGCATCGGCTCTATGTTATTCGAGTCCGCCGCGCAGATGAATCCGCGTTCATTCAGGCGGATGAGATAGGCCGTCTTCGCTCTTATGGCTAAGTCTGCGTGTTCGCCGAGAAAGGGCAACCCTGTGATACTCCCTCCCTCAATGCTGAGAGTTTCCATCTCGTCGATTTCGTATACTCGAGGAAATCCTATGTTTTTTAGGATCAACTTCAAGGAGGGGTCTGCCAGCGTTCCACCGGCGCTCCTGGGAATAATCACAGTCTTGATCTTGTGTCGCAGTTGCAGCAGCGTCTCAAACATACAATGATCCTGGTGATTATGTGTAATCAACGCATAATCGATGACCTCCGGCACATCGGAATAAACATAGCGGAAGATTTCCGAGTCATGCTGATAGCTGATGAGTGGATCGCACAATACTGCGACATTTTTCGTTTCAAACAGAAGGCAGGCGTGACCAAAGTAGCGAACTCTCACGCCTTCGCCTGAGTACCTCGCGCGAGTTTCCGGCGTATGTTTAGTGAAGAAAGTCGAGAAAAGATCTTTGCTCTCCTTATCGACACCGAGAATCTCCATAATTTCTCCGAGCGGCTTTCTCTGCTGTTTCATCTTGAATAACTCGTCGATCCCTTGATGATTGAACGGCAGATTAATGCGCAGTCGTCGCTCGTCACACAATCTCGGAGTGCTGAAAACAAATGATCGATAATCGCCATCACTCACTGATAGCTCGATCCCCTGCAAGGAGGGATCATAAAAAGGGCTGTTGTAGAGCATACCCTCTATGAAGCGGACGGAAGGCTGATTGTTTAGATCATAGACCAGCTCGACATAGCCTTTCAGGATCTCCGGAACCTCCTGGTAAGCGGAATCAAGTGAATAGCCCCCGGCTTCTTTCAATAATTTTTGATCCAGCTCCTTGATGGCCGCGGCCAATTTCATCATTGTCTCCTGTTCCTTCTTTAAGCGCCGAATCAGTTCGTTGACGGCAGGCGTCCTGTCCGGTTGGCAATCCATAAACGGACCTCCGACCATTTCCGGTCTTTTCAGGGCGGAGACATGGACCTGTGGCGTACTCACGAATGATTCCATGATTCTCAGATGCCAGTTGGCCATATACATTGCAGCCGTGTGCGGCGGAATCAGATGTGGCCATGCATACCAGCTATTGACCAGCGGTTCCGCAATTACATTCGCCTTTAGGTACACACCTTCTTCCACTGGATTCCTCCTCTGACCCAACACCGGTTGAAGAGTCGGTATTCCCTGGCAGTCGCAAAATGATTAGCGGTGTCTTAATTTGGAAAAGTAGCACAGGCTTCAGCCTGTAAGATCCCAAATCGCACTATTATTTGGAACAGGCTGAAGCCTGCGCTACCCTCCAAATCAAGACACCGCCAAATGATTTGATTAGTTGAACGTCAGGAATTCATTCTTCTCGAATCGCCTTCATCGGGTCGATCCTTGTAGCTCGCTGCGCAGGAAGAAAACCGGCGATCAGCGAGACTGACATCAGCACAATCGTGGCGGCAATCAATATTATTGGATTGGCGGATTTTACGCCGTAAAGCAGAGAGTCAAAGATACGTAAAGTGGTTGCGGCAAGACCTATACCCAAAACAGCGCCGACTGCGGTGAGTACGACGCCCCGCCGAATCATCAACCTCAAGATCTTCGCTCGCGTTGCGCCGAGCGCAAGCCGAATCCCAATCTCACGATTGCGCTTAACTACAGAGAAGGCAATCAAGCTGTACAGCCCCAACATGCTCAGGAAGCATGCGATGCCGCTTGCCGAAAGAAGCACACGATTGGCGAGATATACCGGAGAGAACCAACCCTTTAACCCCTGGTCCATTGTTACTATCTCCGTCATCGGCGCGCTCGCGTCAATCTTCCGTATCTCACCTCGTATTGCAGGCATCATCGCCTTCGGGTCGCTACTCGTTCTGACGCAGAAACGAGCATCCGAACCATCATTGTTCTGCCAATAAGCAAGATAGAAGAAAGGCGCAGATTCAACTGACGCCAGGTGATATTTCGCATCTTTTGAGACGCCAACGACAGTATATTGGACCGGCTGCTGCGCCCCTATTACAACAGTTCTGCCGAGCGCATCCGAGTCGGGAAACAAAAGACCTGCCAGCGATTCATTGATGATGACCACCTTGGGAGTCTCCCTGCGGTCCGTTTCACTAAATTCACGGCCGGAAACCAGCGGGATCTGAAGAGTACTCAAGTAATTTGGCCCAATGAAATCAAGTTCGACCTGCAACCTATCCTCATCACGTACAGGCGGTTGACCGGGCAGTGACACGACCTGTGTCACGGTTGGCCACCATGGCAAATACCGCCCCAAACTGACAGACTCCACGCCGGGAAGCGCGGACAACCGCGCGAATATTTCTTTCTGTAGAGCCGCCGCCTTCTCGGGAGGGTATCCTGTGAGTCGCGGCGTCACTCTGAAAAACGTCAGATGGGTGGGATCGAACCCCGGCCCACTTAGGATCGTTCGCAGGCTTATCACGAGTAATCCGCTTCCCGCAACCAAAGCCAAAGAGAGCG
This sequence comes from Blastocatellia bacterium, assembly GCA_035607285.1. Lineage (GTDB taxonomy): Bacteria > Acidobacteriota > Blastocatellia > UBA7656 > UBA7656 > Onstottus_A. The sequence continues at coordinate 14,971 of DATNBZ010000099.1, forward strand.
CCACCTGGGCGACGATGAGCACATCATGGATCCTGGAGCTTCTGGAGCCTCCTCGCGACTGCTGGTCCTTTAACGCGACAAAGAGATCAGAGCGAGACAACCTGATCGCAGGAATAGTCGTGGCGATAATGGCGCACAGCGTAACCAGCCCAACCGTGAAAACAATGAGAGGGGTATTGATGCGCATTTCGCTGGTATAGTTGGGAACGTCAACGAGCGGGAACTTTGAAAGCGGGCCGCTGAGCCAGTACGCAATCAGCAGGCCTCCTATCCCACCAAGAAGGCTTAGGAAACCCGTCTCGGTCAGCATTTGAAAGTACAACTGCCTTTGATTTGCCCCTAAGGCAAGCCGCATTGCCATCTCTTTGGTTCGCGCCGCCATTTGAACGAGGAAGAGGCCTGAGACATTCACACATGCGATTAATAAAAGGACCAACCCAGTGTTCCTCAGAAGGTTTAGCAAATGCGTCAACTCAGTCCTGTGTAACGCTCCTACGCCGCGCTGCGGCATAACAATCACTTCTTTGCTGTTTGGGTCCGCTCGGGGTGGTTCCGCTCTCTGAGTTCTCAGTTGCTCGGCCAGCACATCTGCCTCGGCCTGAAGTTGGTCGACGGAAACTCCTTTGCCCAGGCGACCGATAAAATTCAGAAACTTGCAGTCAGATTTCTTACCGTCACAGCCGCGATAAGCGACCGAGGACATGGCTAATGGAACCCACACCTGGTTTGGAGGTCCGGCTGGAACAATCCCGCGGAAGGTTGCAGGGCCAACGCCGATGACAGTGAAACTCGTTCCATTCAGGTTGATTTGCTGCCCCACGATATTGGGGTCCGCATTAAACTCCCGAGTCCAAAATGTGTGGTTTAATACCACGACTGCATATCTGTCGTCGACGGCGTCTTCCTCGGGCGAGAAGAAACGGCCTAACGCGGGGCGCAACCCGAGCATCGGGAAAAAGTTGGCGGAAACGGCGCTGCCGAGAATCGGCTGTGGAGACATGTTCGCCGCGGAGAAGGACATCGGAGAAGACGAGTAATGCGCGGCCAGATCGGGGATACCTTTGATGTTTTCCTTGTAGAAAGCATATTCGCTTCGGGAAAGATTGCCATTGGCGGCTATGCCTTTCGACGTCGTGCCGCATATTGAAACCAGGTTATCGGCATCGGCAACATCGACGGTCCGATCAAGGACGGCGTCGCGAAGAGAGAAGATCGTGGCATTCACGCCGATGGCAACTGCAAAGGTTATGATTACCGCGGCCGCAAAACTGCGTTTCTTTTGGAGAGCCCTCATCGCGTGCTTCAGATATAGGTGGAACATTGCACGTCCTCCTTGAGTTAAGCTAGCCCACTTAAGAACTTCTCGAGCAGCAGTTCAACCAACAGCTAATGACGGCCTTCGGGGATCATCGAAGTGTTTACCGCTGATCCTTCCGAAAGATCTCTGGCATATCGTCGTGTGACCGCCAATACCGAAATGTATTATGCGCAATTTGAAATAATTCGCAATATTCAGGATAAGCCGAACGCTTTATTCTCCGCCCTTATTGATGCGTTGAAATCCCTATACTCATCGGTCATGGCAGCCAGGACCTTCCGTTTTCCCTTGTAAGGCATCCTACCGTGGCATACCAGCATATTGTCGAGTAATAACATATCGGCCGCTTTCCAGGTGAAGGTCACTGTTTCGGCCCGATAGGCTTCGCGAATCTCTTCCAGTACGCCGTCTTCAATCTGGGTACCATCGCCATAATACGAATTGCGTGGAACGTCTTCCTCGCGATAAATCTCCAGCAGAGCCTTGCGTGTGCGTTCGCCGAGGCTCGAGATGTGAAAGAGGTGTGCCTGGTTAAACCAGATAAGCTCGTCCCTGGTCACGTGTCGAGCCATGGACTGACATACCTGCCGCGTGCGAAGCGAATCCCTCGTTTTCCACTCGTAGTGAATTCCATTTTCATAGCAGTAACGTTCGACCTCGCGCTTATCGGACGTTTGAAATACGGTTTGCCAACTCAGATCCATGCCCGGCTCATAATTCCTGACGTACATGACATCCCGCTCTAGGAATTGTTGCTGAATGGCCCGATCGATCCGCTTTGTAACCTTCACACTGTCGGCCAGGGGCGTCTCGCCTCCCGTTTCAGCAGGCTCGAGGCAGAAGAACATCAGACGCAACGGCCAACTCCTTTGATATGAAGATTCGTTGTGAAGCGGAATGGTCTGATGCGCCGGATACTCCGTTGCAGTGTAAATCCGATCTCCAACTTGAGTACGTGGGGTCGAACGGTAGACGTACTCGAGCAGTTTAGGCGAGACGGCTTTCACTACCTCCGCGAAAGCCGGTTGATCCGGTATATCAAATCCGCGAAAGAGAATCGCGCCGCATTTTTCCAGCCTATCATCGATCAACGTTTTGTTTGCCAATATCCACTCGGACAGTTTAATGCCAGCCGTAACAGGTTGGGCAACGAGAGGTGTTTCGTTTGCGAGCGTAAAGAATCGCACTCGTTCATAGCTATCCATCTTTGTCTCTCCTTCCTTATCTCTCCTTTTGGGAGATCGTGAGCTGGTCCTCTTGTGTTGAGGGATGCGGTTTGCGGCCGGCTTTCTTTATGAGACGAGAAGCTTTGTGGATTCACCAGGTCGAGCCTCGCCGCCAAGTAGTGGGGTGATAGTGTGTTCCTCGCTCACATTAGCGTTTCTCCTCTGCTTCCTCGGCGTCCTCTGCGGTTGATTCCGAGCCACTGAGCAGGAAAAACCGCGGAGGACGCCGGGGACGCAGAGGACTGCTTGCTGGCAACACCCTAATACCCCACTACTCGCCGTCAGGCATCATTTGAATAACTGAGTTATCTTCTCCAGCGTGCGTTCAGAGGAAATTTCATTTTCAGCGACTTGCAGGTCAGCGCGAAGAGGGATCAATTTCCGGTCAAGCTGAGACCTTCGCCACCCGCCTCCAGTGATGTGTAACAGAACTGTGGCTTCGTGTTTTATCTGCCCGGATCTCGAGGCTTTGAGAAGCGTGGCGAACGTTACGCCGCTGGCCGGGTCGAGGTCTATGCCTTCGGCTTCTTCAAAAAGCTGCTTGGCAGCGAGAGCTTCGCGGTTATCAGCAACGAGCATGTCACCCTGTGATTCTTTGAGCGCATCGAAAACGCCTCCCCGAATCGAGTAAGGCGGCTTTCGGTTTGAAAGGACCTGGGCGGCAATCTGCTGAATCTGTTTCTTGCTCTCATCGGCGCCAATGTTGATCAGATCACGCCGCCCCGACTTCCAGGAGAAATACATCGGGGCGAAGGGAAGGTTCTGACTCAGCATCAGGCGGGGCAATGATCGCCCGTACCGGCCGTCTCGAATCAACCTCTTTGCGGCCTCGTGCACGGCGATCGCTCCCGACCCGCTGCCCACCGCCTGAAAGTAGTATTCGGGAATCCGCTCGATCCGTTCCACCGCGTTCAACATCGTAGTCGCCAGTCCGTCGCGTCGGCCCACATTCTTGACGCCTCCTTCGGCAATGAAACCGTCCTGCCTCGAGACTCGCTCGGCGAGGGTGATTGCGTCGTAATAATCCGTGAAACCGGTGAGCGAAACGATCTTCACCCGGGGATCAAGCGGACCGGGGTACTGTAACCTGTGAAGTCCGCTTTCGGGAATGATGATCAGGCAAGCAATCTTATTTTTCGAACAGGCCGAGGCAAAAGCGGCGGCGGTATTACCCGCTGAAGCCACGACCAAAATGCCAGGCTGCTCTCGAGTAAGGCGTGCGAGCACTGAATACGCTTCGAGCTCTTTAAACGTGGCCGTCTCGAGGGCAGCGCCTCGCTCGGGCCAGTAACCATTGAAAGCGATCCACAGATGGGGAAGTTCGGTGATCCGGCTGAGTCGCTCGCTCCGATATGTAACGGTCCGGCCTGCGCCCTTCAGCTCACGAACGATGGGCAGCCATCTACGATAGCGATAGAGTCCTTCAGCCTCGCTATCGAAAGTCAGACCCGCGCCGTTGTAATCAGAGATCAACAGCGCTGGCGAATGCTCGTTCGGGCATTCTAGTATCAGGCCGTTATCGACCAGGCTTGCCTCGCAATCCTGGCATTTCAATCTGTAATGTCGAGCCGTGGAGTTCATCACCACCTCCCTCTCCGGCGTTGAGGTTTCTCCAAAAGCCTCTCTCACTTGGCTTAATTCCATGCTTGCGAATTGATTGCAGTACAGTGTGTAAGGCTACAAAGAAATGGCTTCGAGTGCCGTCTGATTGGACTTCGCGATGGCTCTGGTCAACATTCGTACAAGCGACCCCGCGTAGGGCTCCTTTAGTAAGGTACCGTGTGTTCCAGATAAAAGATTGATGTCGACAGCGTGAGAGCTCAGCGTCGACCATCCCATAGAATCGTCGTCTTCGCCCGTCTTGAACAACGCTATTTTACCTGTGTAGAGATATGACCGCGGGTCTGCCAATACCCTTGAGACATATCGTTCAGCGGACCATAAATGCCCGTACCAGGCGGGAGCTACTCTGACGATCTTTGCGTAATCATGATTCGAGGTTCTCGATTTTATCTTTTCCAAAACGTAATTCAGACGCGAATCCGGATCAATTGCCGTAATCTCGTCTGGTGAAACCTCAACCCCAAACTGGTTTGCAAGATCTACCGGGAACTGCTCCTCCATACGGCGCAAGTTTTCAGCGTCGGAAGGCCCGGAGTCGATCAGAGCGAGCAGGGAGACGGCTTCGCCGCGATGCTGCAGTTGCCGAGCCATCTCAAACGCTATGAATACTCCAAGAGAGAGCCCTCCGACCAGATACGGGCCCCGCGTTTGAACTGCCTTCATAAGATCAATATAGTCGGCGGCGACCTCTTCTAATTCGGGTTTATAGATTTCGGCGCAGCTTAAGCCTTTAAAGCGGAATCCATAGAGCGGCTGGTCCGGCTCCAGATGATGAGCTATCGGCCAGAGAAAATCGACACCGCCACCGGCGGCATGCACGAAGAAGAGCGGTGACTTTGGACCATTTAGACGAGCAGGCACAAGCATCGCCTCTCCGGATTCATAACCGTCTTCTCTCGACTCCTGACACAGTTGGGCCAATTCGATCACAGTCTGAGATTCAAAAAACTGTCTGGCGGTCAACTGCAGTCCGGCATCATTAGCCAGCGATACGGCTTCCATCACCCTTAGAGAATCCGCCCCCAGAGTAAAAAAATTATCGAGGATTGAAACAGAGTCGATCTTTAACACCCGCTTCAATATTGCGCATAATATCTCCTCCACCGCCGTGCGCGGCCCTACATATTCCGAGCCGGCTCCCGCCTGATCAGGCCTCGGCAATGCTCGTCGATCCAGCTTGCCGTTGGCCGTCAACGGCATCGCTTCCAAGGGCACGATGGCTCCAGGTACCATGTAGTCCGGCAGCCTCTCCTTCAGATACTTCGTCAACTCCTGGCTGCTGACCTCCTGCCGGCCTACGACATATCCGACCAGCCACTTCTCTCCAGGCTCGTCTTCTCTTGCCACTACTATTGCCTGCTCTACCGACGGGTGTTCATTGATTGCTGCCTCTATCTCACCCAACTCGATTCGATATCCCCTTATCTTCACCTGATGATCGATGCGGCCGAGATATTCGGTCACGCCGTCCCCGATATACCGAGCCAGGTCCCCGGTTCGATATAGTCTTGCTCCAGGCTCTTCGCTGAATTGATCGGGAATGAACCTATCCGCTGTCACGTCCCCTCGATTCAAATACCCACGTGCCACACCGGCGCCTCCGACAAAAAGTTCACCCGCTATACCGATTGGCGTTGGATCCAGATTGCGATCCAGTATGTAGAGGCGCAAATCCGGTAATTGCCGTCCTATCCGGCTGGTCGGCGCCTCTGCATCCTCTTCCCGGATTGCATAGTGAGTCACATGCACCGTCGTTTCCGTAATCCCGTACATATTGACTAATGTCGGCCTCTCGTCTCCGTACCTTTCGAACCATGGCCGTAGAGACGTAAAGTCTAAAGCGTCACCTCCAAAGATCACCCAACGTAGTGACCTCGTCGCCTCGTCAATCTCCCTATCAACGTGTAAAAGATGCCGGAACGCCAACGGAGTTTGATTTAGAACCGTCACCTCCTGCTCGCACAATAGCTGGCGAAATCCCTCCAGTGACCGAGTTGCCCCTTCCGGCATCACGATTAGCCGTCCGCCATATGCCAGCGCTCCCCATATTTCCCACACCGAAAAATCGAAGGTGTACGAATGAAACAGCGTCCATACATCCCTTTCGTTGAACTTGTAGAGCGACTCCGTAGCCTTGAACAACCGCGCAACGTTTCGGTGATTAACCTCACAGCCTTTGGGCTGGCCGGTGGATCCCGAGGTGTAAATAACATAGGCCAGGTTCTCTCCGCTTAGTTCTACTTCCAGATTTTCCCCGTTCTCTTCTTCGACCTCTTCTGCGGTTTGCTCCAGCTCAACGATGTTTGGACAGATCTCGCCGACTCGCTCTTTGAACTTGTTTTGAACCAGGACTACTTTTGCGCCGCTGTCACTCAGCATGTACCTTATTCTCTCCTCCGGGTAACCGGGATCGATCGGCAGGTAGGCGCCCCCTGCCTTCATCACCCCAAGCAACCCCACCATCATCTCCACGCTCCGCTCCACGCACAGCCCCACCTTTTCCTCTGGCCCGACGCCAAGTCTCCGCAGGTAGTGCGCAAGCTGATTCCCTCTACGGTTCAGCTCTTCGTAGCTCACTTGCTCACCTTCGTACACCACCGCCACCGCGTCCCCTCTCTCCTCTACCTGCTCCTCGAATAGCTCGTGCACACAGCGCTCTCCCGGGTATTCCGCCGCCGTTTGATTCCACTCGACTATCACCTCCTCCCGTTCCTCCTCGCTCATCATCCCCAGTTCCATTACCCGGCTTTCCTCATTCGCCGCCATCCCCTCCAGCACCCGCTTCACGTGCCTTAACAATCGCTCCGTGTCTCCCGCTTGAAAGCGCCCTCTGTCGTATGCCACGTTCAGCACCAACTCTTTCCCCGGCATCGCTCGTACCGTTATCCCATAGTTATTCTTTGACGTTGCGATGACCTCTCCGATTCTCAGTCTGGATCCTGCATTCCGGCTGATTCCCGCA
>DATNBZ010000104.1:0-8787 GCA_035607285.1 Blastocatellia bacterium
ATCGCGTCCGAAGCCAGCTTGGCAACCGCTTCGATCAATCTGAGATGATCCGCCGTATACGAGCTGAGATCCGCTGAGTACATCGCAAGCGCGCCCAGCATCAAATCGTCCTTTACGAGCGGCACCACCGTCGCCGTCTTATATGGCTCGGGCAGCTCTACCTTCAACACGTCAAAATCCAGACGTGGATCGCAGTTGTGCATTGGACGCCGGTTGGCTACGACCCATCCCGTGATGCCGGACCCTGATGGAATGCTCTTGCCGCTGAACAGCTCAGCGTTGCGGCCCGCTACGTGAGCCGCGTCGAGATCGGTCGAGTCGGGCCGGATGAGATACAACGCGCAGGTTGTGTAGCTAACGATGTCCTCGAGCCGCGAAGAGAACACCGCGAAGGTGTCGCGCAGGTTGAGGCTTGTGCCGATCGTTTGCGCGATTTCGTAGAGCGTGATCACTTCGCGATGCGCGCTGCGGATATGCTCGTAGACAATTGGCCCGGTGTCGAGGCCCGCAGTCTGGACGACATTCTGGTGCTGTTGCAACAACGCGACTCGTTGATGCTCAACATGCTGTTCGCTTATCTCAGCTTCAAACTCATCGAGGTGATCGAGAAATGTTCGGACTACGTTCGGGTCGAAAACCGTCCCGCTCCCCTCGTTCAGCATCTCTATCGCTTCGGCGCGACTCATCGCCTTGCGATAGTTCCGGTCCTCACGGACTGCGTCAAAGCAGTCAGCGAGTGTGAGGATTCGCGCAGTCATCGGAATCTCGTCACCGCGCAAGCGGTCTGGATAGCCGCGGCCGTCCCAGCGCTCATGATGATGACGAACCACCGGCACAACCGGGTATGGAAAGCCGACTCGTTCGAGGATCTCCGCGCCGACGATCGTGTGGACTTTCATCTTTTCGAATTCAGCGGGAGTGAGCACGCCGGGCTTGTTCAAAATATGATCGGGCACGGCAAGCTTGCCGACGTCGTGCAGCAATGCGCCCGCCTTCAACGCCTCAATCTCAGGCTCGGACAGCCCGAACAGCCGCGCAAGCCCGGTTGCATAAATCTGAACGCGTTGAACGTGTTCGGCGGTCACTTCGTCTTTGGCGTCGATCGCTATCGCAAGCGCCTCGATCGTTTTCAAATGCAGCTCGGCCATTTGCTCGGCGTGCCGGTTCGAAGTCTCGACCCGGTCCAGATAGGTCTTATAGGTGAAGTAGCTGACCGCGAGGATTGGAACGGAGATGATAAAAGCATAGAAAGACGCTACGGCGATTAGCTTGACCAGCAGGTAAGCGCTCGCCGCGCCCGCGCCCACCGATATTGAAGTCCAGAGTAACGAAGCTCTCCAGGTTGCGAATACGGATTGGGCCTCCTTCAGCGCGGTCGCTGCGCTCATCGTCACCGAATGCAGCAGCGAATGAACAACCGCGAGCATGGCTGCAGCAATGATCAGGCGAAGATTGTCCGCAGCAAGCACGCGCGGTGTGCCGCAGGCGAATGTGACCGCCGCGCTCGAAACAAATATCGACAGGCTCATGGCCGCAGAGTTAAACAGCAATGTTGGGCGGCGCTCCTTTGATCCGAGAGCGCGCGCCGCAATCTCGAGGCCCGCCAGCACCACTGCGGCGTGGGCGCCATATAGCAGCGCGGTGACATAGATAAAAGTCTCAGAGAGCGTGATCGTGGTGCCGGCTCTGGTGATTCCAGCATCAACGCGGGAGATGAACAGAAGGGTCACAAGGCCAAGAAGCACCCACTCAAAGGAGATCGCCTGAGACGCAAGCGAGAACGCCGAATAAGCGAAGACCATCAACCCGACTACGGTTACGGTCATCGTGAAAACGTTTGCGTTGGTTGTGCTGCGCTCGCTCGATTTCATGACTGTCTCAGCGGACTGGCGAAACGGAAATCCGGGCTACAATGGCGAGAAGCGTTCCATTCAGCACATACGCGGCTAAGTGAGGTTAATCAAATTGGTTTGCGGGCGTAGCGGTCCATTCGGACTGTTCGTAGGCGGGGAAAATTGCGCCAGATTGATTGAATTGGTTCAGTCAGATTGCGGCGCGACGGGACAGATTGTTCGGCAAACTACCCAATCAAAAAGCTGAAGAATCGAGCCGCGCTAAGCTTTACTCGTGACAACCTGGACCGGGCTGCCGCGAAGACTCGCTTCTCCTCCAACTCCCCGAAGATCGAATAAGCCACAGGCGTCACGACTAGTGTCAGCAGCAGACACAGACTCTGGCCCCCGATGATCGTCACCGCGATCGCAGAGCGTTGCGCAGAACCCGCGCCAATTCCGATCGCCGTCGGGATCAGCCCGCCGATAATCGAGAATGTGGTCATCAGGATCGGTCTGAGCCGTACGTGGTTAGCTTGAAGGATGGCCTCGCGCAACCCAACTCCCTGCTGTCGAAGCTTGTTTGTGTAGTCGACCTGAAGAATACCGTTCTTCTTAACTATGCCAAGCAACAGTAGAACACCAAGCGCGCTCCAGAGATTCAACGTCCTGCCTGTCAACCAGAGCGAAAAGAGCGCGAACGGTATCGACAACGGCAAGCTGAGCATGATCGTGAAAGGATGCAGGAAACTCTCGAACTGAGCCGCCAGAACCATATACATAAAAATTGACGCGAGTAGAAAAGCAACGATCAAATTCGTCGTGGTCTCGTCCAGAATCTTGACCGCCCCTATCAAGCGAGACGAATAGCCCGCGGGCAAGCCTACTTTTCTGATCTCGTCGTTCACCGTTCGCGCAGCCTGATCCAGAGGGAAGTCGGGTGCGTTGTTGGCATTCACCGAAACCTGAAACTGGCGGTTGAATCGCTCGATTCGTGAAGGCCCAAGTCCGTGCTCGATCGTCGCGAGGTTGTCGAGCCGCACCTGGCCGACTTTGCTCGAGGGGATCATGAGACGCGCAAGCACCTCGCGGTCCCGCTGCTGTTCGGGCAGCAACTGCAGGGTCACGTCGTACTGCTCATCGCCTTCCTTGTAAGTCGAGATTTGATCTTCGCCGGAGATCATCAATCTTACGGCGCTGGCAACGTCGGAGGCGCGCACACCCAGATCGCTCGCGCGTTGGCGATCGATTCTGACCTGAAGCTCGGGGCTGTTCAGGCTGACGCTGGCTTCAACATCCAAAAGCCCGGGTATAGGGCGAATTTTTTCCGCGACCTGCTTTGAGAGCTCCGCAGCTTTTTGAAAGTCCGGGCCCAGTATCAGCGCGCGCACCGGGAAATAAAGTTCGCCTCCTCCGAGAGCCGAAGGGATGATGACCTTGCTGCGAAGGTTCCGATACTCCGCGGTGATCTTGCGTACCTTGGCGGCGATGTCCAGGTTCGTGGCTTTGCGATTCGAAACGTCGACCAGACGGACGTAGATGTGGTTGTGACTCGCAATCCCTTCGTGTATGAACGGATTCACGAAGTCGACTTCCGGAATTTGCTTGATGCGATCGGCGATCTCCAGGGCCTGCTTCGAGGTGCCTTCGATCGAAGTACCTTCAGGCCAGTTCATCGATACCGTGAACTCGCTTTGGTCGTCGGGCGGAATCCAGTCGCGCCCGACCATTGCGTTCAGAGGAAATGTCAGCGCGAAGGTCGCAAGCGCAACCGCAACCACAACGATGCGGTGGTCGAGCGACCACGCGAGGATGCGCCCGTAGACTCGATCGATCCAGCCGAAGAAGCGCGAGTCTTTCGAAGTGTGCTCTTCCTGATTCGTGACGCGTGATTCGTGATCCGTGAGGCGTGATTCGTGATCCGTGACTCCCGGCTCGGCGGCGGCCGTTCCCTCCTCGCCCTCTTTACTGCGCTTGTGCGCAAGCCGCTTGAGCATTCGCGAGCTGAGCATCGGAGTCAGCGTGAAGCTCACCAGCATCGACACCATCACCGAAAACGCCATCGTCCATCCAAACTGATTCACATAGCGCCGCGCGTAGCCGGTCATGAATGCGATGGGCACGAAGATGATCACCAGCGAGATCGTCGTTGCGACGACTGCAAGAGTGATCTCTTTCGTCGCCTCGATCGCGGCTTCCATCGGTTCGTAGTGCTTCTCTTCGATGTAACGGACTATGTTTTCGAGCACAACTATGGCGTCGTCAATCACGATTCCGACCGCAAGCGTCAACGCCAGCAGGGTCATGTTGTTCAAGGTGAAATCCATCGCCTTGAGCAGCGTGAACGTTGCGATGATCGAAGTCGGAATGGCGACTGCCGCGATCAACACCGAGCGAAGATTGCGAATGAACAGCAGAACCACAAGGCTCGCGAGCAAACTGCCGAACAGCAAGTGTTCTTCAAGCGAAGCAACCGAAGCGTTAATGAACACCGACTGATCGCGAATGATCCTGACGGTGGTGCCCGCGGGAAGTGTTTTCTTGATTTGCTCGATCTTCTTCTTGACTGCGTCAATAATTTTGACCGTGTTTGTTCCCGATTGCCTGCGCACGTCGAGTGAGACGGCCTGCTTGCCATCGATCATGTTCCAGGTGTTGGGCTCCGCAAAACTGTCTTCGACGCGGCCGACGTCGCTGACGCGAATCGGCGTGCCGTTGACGTTGGCGACTATGATGTCGCCGAACTGGCTGATGGCGTCGATGCGCCCGAGGGTGCGGATGCCAAGCTCGGAATCGCCTCGGATGATGCGGCCGCCGGGAATCTCGACGTTCTCGTTTTGAATCGCTCGCTGGAGCTGGCTGATGGTCAGGTTGTGCGCGTTCAGCTTCTCAGCATCTGCGTACACCCTTATCTGCCTATCACGCCCGCCGGTCATGCTGACTTCGCCGACACCGTCGACGGTTTCCAGCACGCGTTTGATCTGCTTGTCGGCAATTTCAGTGGTCTCGCGAAGACTCTTTTCGCCGGCAACAACCAATGAGATGACCGCGTCGGAATCAGGATCGGCTTTCTGAATGATCGGCGGCAGGATGTTCGGCGGAAGGTTTCTGAGCGCGCCGGCGACCTTCTCACGAACGTCCTGGGCGGCGCTCTCAATCTCGCGTTCGAGCAGGAATTTACAGGTGATGCGAGCGCTGCCTTCGGTGGCTTGCGAGTTCAATTCGTCGAGCCCGCTGATCGTGCTGACTGCTTCTTCGAGCGGCAACACGACTTGAGTTGTAACTTCTTCGGATGTGGCGCCCGGAAGACGAATGTTTATCGTGACGGTGGCCGGGTCGGCTTTGGGAAAGAGATCAACCCCCAGGTCGCGGAATGAGAAGATGCCGAGCACGACCAGGAAGGTAATCAACATGACCGCGAATACGGGCCGTCTTACACACAGTTCAGCAAGTGTCATCTAGACCTCAGGTATCAGCCTACGACTTTGGCGCCCAAGCTTTGCGCGAGCAAATTCTCGATCACCCTTTTTGTCTGGGCACTGGCAAAGACTTCCTTGAGTGCGTCTTTGAATGCGCTTTCATTCTCGGCCTTAATCTCTGTATGTGTGTTCGCTGCATCATCCAAGGATACCTTTATTGTGACCGGATACATCTGGGTTGCAAGATGCTCCACCTCAAGTAGCTTGTAGCGATAAAAGTTGAGTACGGGTGCGATCAGGAATAGAGTGTGCCGCAAAAAACGTTGGTAATCCGTCGTGCCGGTCTCGACATCAGCCTCGATGAGGTTTCTCAGTTTCAAACCAAGCAGGGAAGCCTGTTCTTTGAGTATCGTGATCGGTGGAACTTCTCCTTCCGCCGGAGCGAAGTCAGGCCATAGATCATTCTTGCCCGCCTTTGCGCGTTCGGCGAGACTAATTTTGCGACCCCTCTTATCGGACATTGGCTTCATCATTTGGCGACCTCCTTTCCTATATTTCCAAATCGAATAATAGCGGAAGGTGATCAGACACGCGAGAATCATCTGGTATGCCCGACTTTTTAAGAAACTCGATGCCGCCGCAGTCAGTCAATACGTGCAGTTTTGCTTCATCAAAGGAATCGATCAGATCAGGTCTGAGCAACACCTGATCATGGGTATGCCAGAAATACTCGTCGTAAGAGGACATTGTCTTATAATAGGTCCCCGGCGGTCCCTTGGTCGTGTCGCCGAAACGTCCCCACATAGGATTATAAAAGAACGGATACCTCTGATCGCCGATGAGTCGGTCCCTTTTCCTGGCGATCGATCGCGTCATAACGGCATGTAACCCGTCAGCTAGAATTACTCCCATATCGAACGGATTCATGTTTAGGTCACCAACGACCACAGTTCTTGATATGCCCAGCTCACTCTCAACCTGCCGAATCTTAGCTGAAGCATCTATCGCTTCAACGCATCGATGAATGTCACTTCGATATCGCTTGCTCTCAAGATGCATCGCAACGAGGAGCATCGCTTTCTTGAAAGGCAACGATATACATCTGATCGTAAAGAATTTGTGGCTATGCTTTGTCTTGATGAACTTCGGAGAGAAGCGCGTGTAGATCACGACTCTGGTTCGCCGGCTCTCAGTAAGATGAAATGGATACTTAATACTGGAGTTGAGCTCGACTAGGATTGCGTCAGGATCAGAACACTCCGCGAGGATGATAATCTCCACGTCGTGCTCTCGGACGATCTGCGATACGATTGGACCCACTGGATTCTTCTTGACGTTCCAAAAGAGGAACCTCATACCCACCCTCCTCACATATTGTACCCAGGTTCACTTTCACGTCTCGCAGTCCTATGGCAGCTTGTCTGTCGCTGCGCGGCCAACTGACTACTGAGCAATTTCAATCGTTGCGCCGTCCTTCAGGTCCTGGCCTTTCGCGGCCAGCGCGATTCGCTCGCCGGGCGTCAGGCCTTCGGTGATCTCCACCTCATTGCCGTATCGCTCGCCTATCTTGACTTCTTTTTCCTTCAGCGTATTGCCCTCGATCACGAAGACCTTATACACGCCGTACAAATAAAGCAGCGCGTCTTCCGGAACCAACAGCGCTTCGACCAGGGCGCTTGAAGGGATCGTCGCTTTTACAAAGAAGCCCGGTTTGAGCAGCGCTTCGTGGTTATCAATCAACGCCTCGACTTCGAACGCGCGCGTTTGTTGATCGACCGATGGGTTGATTCGAGTAATCTTTCCTTTGAAAGTGCGGTCAGAATGCGCCTCGACCGAGACGGTGACTTCCTGGCCCGTCTTCACCCACGCCGCCATTTTCTCGGGCACCCTCAGCCGCACACGCAATGGATCGATGTTCACGATCACCATCACCGGCGTCTGAACTTTCAAGTACTGGCCCTGAGTTACGCTGCGCTCCTTGATTTGCCCCGCGAACGGCGCGCGGATGTTCGAATCATTCACCTTCTTTTGCGCAAGCGCCGTAGCTGCGCGGGACTGCGCCAACTGGCCGCGAAGGTTCTCGACCCCTTGAACCGACAGATCGTAAGCCGCGCGCGCCGCGTTGTGTCGCGACTCTGCTTCGTCAAAGCTTTGTTTGGGCAGCAGTCCTTGTTCATAGAGGGTCTTTGCGCGCAGGTACTTTTGCTCGGCATCGGCAAGATCGGCGGCAGCCTTCTTCACTTCAGCGGCGGTGCGCACGTCTTTGAATTCCTCGTTGTTATCCGGAAGCCCAAGTCTGGCCCTGGCCTGCTGCAGGCTGGCTCGCTGCTGATCGAGAGTGAGCTGCAACTCAGTCGGTACGACCTTGACGATGGTCTGGCCGGCCGTGACGTGATCCCCGACGTCGACCAGAACCTGCTCCACGCGTCCCTCGACCTCCGAGCTGACGGTTACTTCTTCGAGCGGAAACAGTGAGCCCACCGCCTCGACGTTTCGGCGAATCTGCTTTTGCTCAACCGGTAAGGCGCGGACGGACACAGTGCGCGCCGCAGAGTTATCAACTTGCTTGCCATCAGTCTTTGAGCACGACGCGGAGGCGAGAACGGAGCAGGAGAGACTTGCGACCGCAAGCGTTCGGATGAGACCGGTCTTAAGTGGCCCCGTTTGGATGAACATGAATGAAGTCGCCGGACTTTGTTGAGCTGCTGCCATTGAAATCCTTCCGAAGAACCTGAGTATCTACGAGTGAGCGGAAAATAATACCTTAAAACACCCGTTTTGCGCGAAGCTGCCAATCTTTCTACCGAGTACGATTGGCAGTGAGCGCCAGTTACGCCTGAAGCGAGGATGCGGAAGAAGAAAAGCGCGAGAAAGAAATATGCCTGTCGAATACGCGCGCGAACTCGTCCGAGGCAATTCGCGCGACTTCGTAAAGCGGGATTTGTTTGCCGAGCAGCCGTGAAAGCGAGGTGACGCCCTTATCCGTGATGCCGCACGGCACGATCATTTTGAAGTAGTCGAGATCGGTGTTCACATTCAACGCGAACCCGTGACTCGTAATCCACCGCGCGATTCTCACTCCGATCGCCGCGATCTTCTCATTTCCAACCCAGACGCCGGTCAGCCCTTCGATTCGAGTTCCAGTCACTCCGAACTCCGCGACTGTTCGGATCAATACCTCTTCGAGATCGCGCACGTAGCGATGGACGTCACAACGGTCGGGCTTGAGG
This sequence comes from Blastocatellia bacterium, assembly GCA_035607285.1. Classification (GTDB taxonomy): domain Bacteria; phylum Acidobacteriota; class Blastocatellia; order UBA7656; family UBA7656; genus Onstottus_A. The sequence continues at coordinate 8,482 of DATNBZ010000104.1, forward strand.
TTGATGATGGGATAACCGACCAACTGGCCGGGCCCGTGATAGGTGACATCGCCGCCGCGGCCGGTTTCGTGGACTTCAACTGAGTTGGTTTGAAGCTGCTCGGTGTCGGCAAGAATGTTGGAGCTATCGGCGCCGCGCCCCAGGGTGAACACGTGCGGATGTTCGAGGAGCAGTAATTGTTCGGGAGTGTCTTCGGAGCGGAGACGTTCAACCGCGCTTTCCTGCAAGCGGAGTCCTTCATTGTAGGGAACCGTGCCCATCCACCGGGCTTCGCATAGTCGTCTCGCCTGAGATACTGGTGTCACC
>DATNBZ010000109.1:0-4758 GCA_035607285.1 Blastocatellia bacterium
CGCCTTCTCTTCAGGCGCGTTGTCGATCGAGTCGAACGACCGAAACGTATTCTTTGGATTGTGCTTCTGCAGCACCTTCGTGATCGCTGCCGTCAACGTCGTCTTCCCGTGGTCGATGTGCCCGATCGTCCCTACGTTTACATGCGGCTTTGACCGGTCGAATTTTTCCTTTGCCATAACTCTCCTGAGAATGTCGGACAAACTTCAGTTTGTCGTTTCTTTACAGACGCGGTCCGCGGCGATCGACAAACTGAAGTTTGTCGGACAGTCGCTGGAGCCGGCGATGGGGATTGAACCCATGACCTCATCCTTACCAAGGATGCGCTCTACCACTGAGCTACGCCGGCGTCTCGGTCGCGCAGCGGAATCTGGAGCGGGCGACGGGATTCGAACCCGCAACATCTAGCTTGGAAGGCTAGTGCGCTACCATTGCGCTACGCCCGCCCTAATGAGCGACGTTGAGCGACGCGGCGAATGGCTAACCGAGCAACACCTCAATGTCTGTCCGCAATGTCGCGGCGCCCCGCGTCCCCGTCAATTCAAATCCTGGTGCTGGGGGAAGGATTCGAACCTTCGTAGAGCCTAAGCCCGCCGGGTTTACAGCCCGGTGCCATTAACCACTCGACCACCCCAGCACTCCACCAGGCCCGGCTCAGTTCCGCGCTACTGAGCCGCGGCTGCTTTCAAATACAGAGTAAGTCCGTCGAGAGATACTCTTGTCGCGCTTTGAGCACAAATCGAAAACGGTCATTGTAGCTGAGTAGCGCCGACCGTGCAAGCGCGTCGCCAGCGCGCCACGCTCAAAGCGAACCTCGACCGGATTAAAAGACCAATCCGTCGGATTCTGATCTCAATGTGCTTGCTAAAAGTATAGATCGACTCTAGACGCGCAACAAATCATGCGAACCGTCGGTGTCTTAGTTTGATTTGGAGTGCGGCGGGCAAGGTACTCCGCGACGCCGCTTTGGCTGGTGATAGAATCGATTGGGAATGAAAGCGGCGTCGCGGAGTACCTTGCCGCCGCACTCCAAATTAAGACACTGGCGAGCCGTCAACCTGCGCGGCCGTTGCCCGAGAGCACCGCGCTGCAGGTATCACAAAAGCGTCCGCCTTTGAGATCAACCTGTTCTATCGAGTTGGAAGAGTGCATGACACATTCCCATTCGCGGCAATGCACCAGGCCGAAGGCATGGCCCAACTCGTGAAGCGATTCCTTTTCACAGCGCTCGAAAAACAGCCGCTCGTCTTCCGGCAAACCGTAGAACTCCTGGCGCAGCCGATGAACCGAAGTCAATGCCGCCCGGTTGTCGAGCTGCGCCTCCCCGAACACGAATGTGAGGATGGGGATGAACAAGTCAACATCGGCTATCCCGAGAAGCTTCCCCCCGTCCCGCGCGCCGGCCTCCAACATCCGTGAAAGAATCTGCGTCGAGTTATACTGGCGACGCGTCGGGTTGAAGGCGCCGCTGGGATCAACCGTGAGGTTGCTTACAACACAGCGAGCACCTGTTGCTTCGCCCAGCGCTGCTGATAGGTATTCCAGAATACCTCGATCAACGCTGCCGACCGGCACTATTTGAATCTCGGTCATCGGTTTAGTGATTCCTGAGGCGTGATACGTCCCTCTTCGCGAGCTTTGCGGTCCTTTGCGAGCTTTGCGCTAACGTATCATTCCTTCCCGCAAAGCTCGCTGAGGACCGCAAAGCCAGCAAAGCGTACGCCTCACGTTTCACACATCACGTTTCACGCTCTCAATTCTCTTGAAGCCGTATTTCTTGATCTTGTTATAGAGCGTCACCCGGTCTATTTCCAAAAGTCGCGCCGCTTGATAGACATTCCAACCCGTCTCCTCGAGCACCCTCTTACCCCGGCTTCATGGCCTCACAGGCGTTGATCAGCAGAGCTACCAACGCCTGCTTTATTTGCTGGGCGTCGCACAATATTTGGCTCAGACCACCGCCCAATTGCAGGTCGGCAGTGATTCCCATCAGATCGATCTTGTGCTGAACCAGGCGAAGCGACTGTAAGACGATGTCGTTCACGTCATTGGGTTCGGGATTGACCCTGGTCTGGCGGGAGAACTGAAGGAGGTTCTTGACGATCTCGCCGCAGCGGGCAGATTCGCTTGCGATCATCGACAGGTACTGTTTCGAATCCTCCAACCCGGCGCCGGCGCTGCCCGCCAGCTTTTTGAGCAGCAGTTTCGCGTAGATCAGTATTCCCGCGAGCGGGTTGTTGATCTCGTGAGCGACGATGGCCGCGAGCTTGCCGATTGAAGCCATTCGCTCGACGTTCAACAAATGCTCGTGCGCCTGCTTGAGCTCGGCGGTCTTTTCTTCGACGCGGCTCTCGAGCGTTTTCGTCCACTCGTTTATCTCATGGTTGGCGTGTTTCAATTCGGCGGTCATTCGATTGAAGGATGTCGCGAGCTCGCCGACTTCATCCTGCGAGGACACTCTAATTTTGTAATCGAGCTCGCCGGCGGCAACTCGCTTCGTTCCGACGATCAACCGCTTGACCGGGCGGTTGACCATTACCCACATCAACGCTCCAACCATCAACGAGATAATCAATATGGCGCCGATCAGGTTCGTGATCATCTGGCGCCCGCCGGCGGCAATTGTTTCGTCGACCTTCGCGAGCGACATGGTCACGTCGACCACACCCAGGATCCGTTGGCCGGCCGGGTGCGCGTGACAATCGGCATTCGAACAGCTCGGCTCGTTTTCGATTGGATTGATCAGACCGAGAATGCGCTCGCCGTTCGGTCCGGGATAGATGCGGGTGCGATCCGGGCGATTGAGCCTGGCAAGCGGTTGCCGTTCAGCGTGGCAGCCGTAACAAGCTTCCGCCTTCTTATCCACTTGCGTCGAAGCTTCATTTTCGTCGGTCGAGAAGCTGACCTTTCCCTCTTCGTTGTAGATTCGAATCTTGTTCATCCCCGGCTGCGACGCGATCGCGTTTATAGTCTGATGGACCTGTTCGCGATGGTTGTTGAGCATGCCGAAGCGCGTGCTGCGCTTGATTGTGTCGCTGATGCGATCACCGGCCGCGAAGGTCATGTCTTCGAGATGTTGGCGATTGACTCGAACGTTCTGATAGCCGAGCACAGAAAAGACCGCGGCCATCCCGCCGATGAGGCAGATGGTCAGCTTCAGGCTGAGGTTGATAGATCCAAGTCCCTTCAATTCGGGTTCACGCAAGTCCCTTCAATTCCGGTTCACGCAAGTCCCTTCAATTCCGGTTCACTCATGTAGGGGCGGCCCTCCGTGGCCGCCCCTCCTGCCGAGGATTTGTATCGGCGCCTCCTGCCAATGAGGGGCGGCCACGGAGGGCCGCCCCTACATGAAATTCCACGTGACGCTTCATTGCGTGTGACAGTTGGTGCAATTGTCAGCGTCCTTCAGGCTGAAGGACTTCTCTCCATTGTGACAAGCACCACATCGCTGCTCGTTGTGCATATCCCACCGGGTCGCGTTCGGCGGAGGCTGCATCCTGATATTGAGCATTTTGAACTGCGAACTGTGACACGTCGTGCAATTTGGACTGGCCGTATCGACGTGAGTCGAATGCCTGAAAGTCACCACACCCGGACTCTCTTCGGACCTCGGAAACACGAGGTCGGCCGGCGCATTGAAGCGCTCGAGGCCGCGAGTCATGTCCACCTCGACCGCCGCGGCCTTTGCTGAATCGGGTGGCGAAGGCCGAAGCCTGATGCCGCTGTAGGCCAGCCCTATCGCGGCGGTCATGAACGCTCCCGCCACCGTCAGCGTCAGCAACGTCGTGCCCATCAGCGGCTGGTGAAATGCGGCAGGCGCGGGCAGCTCGGCCGGTTTGCCGTTGCCGGCACGTTTTGTCTCATGTGGAAACACGGTGAGATATCTCACCGCCAGTCCAAACAGGATGAACCCCGCTCCGATGATCATTCCGGTCACTGACAACTCGGTCCAACTCGGAAAGTACCGAGTCCCTGACGCTGCTTCCATCCCGGTTATGCTTACGTTCAGGCGATCCATAATGAACCCGAGCACCACCATAAAAGCCGAGATGAACAATCCAAGCTGGTTGGTACGAACACGCGGAATGGCCAGCAGAATTATCGGGGCAATTACACCGAGCAGAATCTCAGCAAGAAACATCCGGCTCTCATAAGCCGGCTGGAACGCGAGCCCGAGCACGCCTCGCGCGCTCAAGTCCTGCAGCCTCACTACCAGGTAAACACCGAGCGTTACCACAATTACTTTACCGAGTTGTGAGAGCAGATCCAGCTCAAGGCTCTTTCTGAAAGCCCGCAGGCTGAGAAATGATTCGAAGATCGTCATCGCGCACCCGAGCGCGATCGCCGATATGAAAAAGAACACCGGCAGCAGCGGCGAGTACCACAGAGGATGCAGCTTGTTGGGCACGATCAGGTAAAGGGAACCCAGGGACGATTGATGCAGCGTAGAGAGCATCACTCCGAGAATCACGAGCGGTATCGTTATGGCCTTGACCATCTTCAGTGGCTTCTCGAGATGAAATCTCTCCAACAGCATCGGGCTGAATTCCAAAGCGAGCACGGTCGTATACAAAGTCACGCACCATGCCACCTCGAACATCACCGAGTGCGGATTCCACATGATCAACGGATGCCAGATGCGATACGGCAACCCCAGATCGAACAGCAGCGCTACGACGACCAGCGAGTAGCCGAGGAATGCCGTCAGCAACGCGGGCCGAATGATCGGCTTGAATCGTTCGATGTTGAAAATGTAGACG
>DATNBZ010000114.1:0-7366 GCA_035607285.1 Blastocatellia bacterium
ACCAATCAGGAGATACGATCGGCTCTTGTGAACAATCCGCGCACAGCGCCGGCGCTCGCGTTGAAGCTTCTTGCGACTCTTCCCGAGTCCGAGATCCGGCACATAGCCAAAAGCACCGCAGTGAGCCAGGCTCTCAAGCAATCGGCGATGAGAATACTAATGACCCGAACTTAGGGCTGTCTTAATTTGGAGTGCGGCGGCAAGGTACTCCGCGACGCCGCTTTGGCTCGTGATTGAATCGATTGGGAGGGAAAGCGGCGTCGCGGAGTACCCTGCCGCCGCACTCCAAATTGGCACACGCTGACCTAGCAGTATTTGGCGATCACCGGTGTCGAAGCGGGTGACTAAAAGGGGGACTTGAGCCGGGAACCGCCCGCGACTCTTCGCCGGAAGAAGTGTCCTGAGAATTCCTGGAACCCCGTAGGGGTAGAATGTTTATAGTGGCGAGCTCCATATGTTGCCAACCCCGTAGGGGTGAAATGTTCCTGCGCTCAACTCTATGCCGCACCTAACGGAGCCAGGAGTCCACATCGGCGTCGGTAACTATAAACATCGCACCCCTACGGGGTTGCCGTACGGAACGCTCGATTCCTCGCTCCGTGTGATCTAAGTCCCACCCAAGTCCCAGTTTTAATCACACCCTCTCGAAGCACTCAGTCCGGGCGCTCCGAAGTAATCTTCCCCGCATCGAGTACCAGGCGTTCCGGTTGAGATTTGGCATCGTGCTTTCATCGAGAGGTTATCGCTTTGAAAAGGACCAGGGGTAAGACATTCCCAACTGTGAGCCGAATGCGTCTTGTCCGGTCCCCGACATCCGCCGTCCGTCGGGCGAAAGCTCTCCCTTATTCTCACCCAGGCTCCATCCATCGCCGCCGCTTATCACTTCGGTCTCTTTGAAGGTCAACTTTCGCGACCTGTCGTCGATGGTTCCGGTGAAGGCCACTCGCGTGCTTCCTTGCTCTAACACCCCGCTCCATTCGCCGCCTTTTTGTTCCTTTATCAACAGCGTCGCGGGAGTACCGAGCGGACCATATGTTCCGGTCCATGTCCCTGTCATCCCATGGTCTCCGGGCGACGCAGCTTCAGTCTGCGCAGTGTTCGGCACGGCGGCAGTGTTGTCGGTGGACTGCGGCCGGGCAGGGCTATTGTTGTTGGCAGCTTCATTTCTCGTCAGGTAAGTGATGGCAATAACAGTGATGACCGAAGCAATCAGTAGCGTTAGCAGACCGCCCGCGATCCATTTTGTGCGATTTGATTTTGGCTCGAGCGGTGACTCATGTTGCCACTGGACGGAAGGGCTTGGAGAAGCGGCGAATGGAGCGTTCGACGTAGCGATCGGAGGTCGAGTAATGGGAGGCTGAATGACAGGACGCTGCGTGATTGCGGGCGTAGCCATGGCTGCTAGAAGCTCGCGGCTCAGTTCGGCTGCATCCTTTTGCCTCTCGTCGGGAGTTTTCGAGAGAGCCCTTCGACAGACAGCTTCCAGGGCTGGCGAAATCTGTAAGTCAGCTTGCAGAAGCGGCGGTTCTTCGGTGAGGTGTTTTGCCATCAGCGCCGCGGCGCTCGTGGATTTGAAAGGCGGAGAGGCGCTCAACATTTCATAGAGCATCGCGCCGAGGCTGTAGACATCAGCGCGCGCATCAAGCTCTTCGCCTCGCCATTGTTCCGGAGACATGTAATAAGGAGTGCCCATCACCATCCCCGTTTGCGTAAGCGTCATCTCGGCAGCATTATCGCGCAGTTTGGCGAGCCCGAAGTCGAGGACCTTGGCCGTCTCGCGTTCGCCTTCAACATCGGGCGGCACTACGATTATGTTGTCCGGCTTGAGGTCTCGATGCACGATCCCCTGTCGATGGGCGACGGCGACGCCAGCGCAGACGTCTCGCATGATCGCCACCGCTCGCTCCGAATCGAGTTTCAATTCTTGTCTCAAGATGTCGCGCAGAGATGTTCCCCGCACCAGTTCCATTACGATATACGCGGCCGCGCCGTCTGCTTGCGCGTCACTGAAATCATGAATAGCGACGATGTTGGAGTGACGGATGAGAGCCGCGGATCGGGCCTCTCGCCGAAAACGTTCAATGCCGCCGCTCTCGCGGAGGAACTGCGGGTGAAGCACCTTGACGGCGACTTCATCGCCGATGTGGAGACGGCGGGCGCGATAGACGGTGCCCATTCCGCCTTCTCCGAGGCGCGCGCCGAGTTCGTACTTTGAGTCGAGCACTCGCCCTATAAGAGGGTCAGTCGCAGCACCCGAAGACTTGACGGTAATCTGCGGGTTTACAATCTCAGTCGTGGCGTTGCTGTGATCCGTCGCGTTGTTGTAATCAGTTGCGAGGCCACAACTGGTGCAGAAACGCATGCCTTCGCGCAGAGGTTGTTGGCATCGGGGACAATTCATCGTCTGGCCCGTCACTTGCGGTCATTATTAAGGAAGTCATTGGAATGTTCAATGTAGCTGATTTGTCGTTATGCGCTACGAGACGCCTAAAAGTCGAATCTAACCGGGGTGATGGGACGAATCACTTAGCGAGTCCGATACGATTCTATGAATGTTGGTTTTGAACAGGTAAAAGAGATGGGTGGCGTAGGCCCTACGCCGAATCTTGCGTTAGCTTCTTTCCGCGACGTTGCAACCAGCGCTCGAATGATGAGGCGCTCTCGGTTGAATGTTTGCCGAGCAACAATCCCTCGACGCCGATATCCTCATCGAGGTCGGGCCAATGTACTCCATAACCGGCGCCGCTAATCTGAAGATTGGCGCGTTCCGCCGGCGTGCCATTCGCAAGACGCGGATACCATCCGATCGGAACGGAGACAGTCCGGCCGTCCTCGAGATCGACTGAAAGCGTGTCGTCCGTGACCTCGACACTCAAGACCCTAGCTGATGTAACCACTGCAGAATTCGTCCCATTCATTTCTCAATAGCTCCAGGTTCTCGCGCACGGTGCGCTCGATGGCCCGCAACTCTCGCCGGCTATAACCGTGATTCGTAACCAGCGACGCGTCCGGATCGAGCCAGAACTTAGCGCTCCAATTCTCTCGGTCCGCATGCGTGTGCCGCGGCTCACCGCAGTCATAAGAGTAAAAATAGAAGCGATATGGTCCCGCTCTCAGAATCGTAGGCATCGTCATCATTCTAACCCAACGGAGGTCGCAGACAAATCCTATCCGAGTTCACAACTCCATGCTAAAGGGATCGTTAAGGTCTGGGGCGACCATTGATGGCATAGGATCCCCAACGTGCGGAGAAAGAAAATAGCCGGGCGACCGGCGATATTGGAAAAGGACAATATGACGCAGGTGCGACCGGAGACCTCGGTCCTCTAAACCCTTAAGTGTGATGGGATATCAGCCCCGAATCGTTCTTGCAAAGTGTGCTCGTGATAATCCCTGAGCCATTGATATTTTGGAAGCACCTGAGGCACACCGTCGTACCTAGTCAAACCACTACGGATAAGGTCGCGATGTGCCGCGAGGAAAATTGGATACTCCTGTTCAGGAACATTGAGTTCTGTCTCGCACGCTCTCAAATAATCCAAAAAAGCAATTGATTCTTCCTTTCTGACTAAGCCATTTAGCTCCGAATCGAGGCTCTCCTTTTCGATCGTCGGTTGTAAACAACTCAAGACCTTGTTATCGACGATGATTCTCGGAGGGGCGCCCTTGCAACTCTCAAGCTCATAAGCGCGCACGACGCCGGGTCCGTACACACAACCCCAACTCTGAACGACGTCGCCAATCGTGACCGCACCGCGAACAAGTATTCCCTGCGGAATCAGCGCGATCTGCGCATAGAGTACGCTTCTAAGTTCCCAGATGAGATTGTGTAGATAGTGCGTGCCAACAGGCATACTGCGAATCACTGTGTCAGAGAATTTTGTGAATAGGATCTTCTGAGATTTGAACATGGGATCGGGCTTCACAGATTCTCCAAGAACGCGCAGTATTCGAGAGATTTCCCCGGGTTTTTTTGTCTCAATCAACTCGCGAAAGCCTAGAATATCCAGGTACGAGACTATGGAACGGCAATACCTCACCTTCGCCGGCCTCACATTCCCATACAGCAATTCCCAGGTAGAACCCATTTCATAATCCTAACGCCGCCTGTCTTCGCTCGGCCAGCCGGTAGATGTACGGGTTGAAGGTCGTTTTTCTCGAGCCGGCTTGCGTCTTTCGCGAAACGGCCTTCGAGATCAATCGGCAGCCTTTCGTCCGTGACCTGTGGATTCCGCCCCCTCGTCTGTGAAAGACTATTTGCAAAACATCCTTCCTTGCCGGTCAACGCCTGTTCTATGATCTCGATACCCGATGAAATACTGTCCCAAATGCCGGCAGCGTTATTCCCGCACGCATCGTTTTTGTCGCACAGACGGCAGTAAACTTCTGCCTGTCGCTTATGACGACGGTGAACAGGATCTCGATACTAATCCCACTCTCATGATGCCGGGTGAGTTACCTTACGAGACTCAGGAAGAATCAATCGATTCGGACAAAGACGCGCTAACCGAACTGGAACCTTTTGGCGAAGCGGACTGTGAATCAGAGCTCAAGGTCATGGGTTCCAGCGAATACAGCAAATACTACTTCGATCATACCCGCTTTAATCGCGAGGCCTTGAGCTCGAAGGTGTTTCTGATTATCGGCAGGCGAGGCGCGGGGAAGACGGCGCTCTCTCAATTCTTTTCTTTTCAGCAACTGATGCCCAATGTAACAACCATTGAGGTTGATGAACCGGCGGCGTTTCAGCAGCTAATGTCGAAGATCGCCGAGAGCGCCGCAAGCACTCGCGAGGTTGCCATCCCCAGACTCGTCAAAATATGGGAATTCGTTATCTGGTCAACCATCTTCTGGCAGCTCCAGGACACGGACCCCAGAATCAAGGCTGCCGTTTTTACGGAACACACACACCAGGTGTCCACCTTCATTCGACAGGTGCTGAAGTTTTTGGTCTCAAAATTCCTGGAGGCTAATGACGACCTCGGCGATGAACTGGAAGATTTCATAAGCAATGAAAGGATTCAGAGAGCGAAGAAAGCAGTACTCGAAGTTGTAAAAGGAAACAAAGTCATCATCGCGTTGGACACGATGGAGAATTACGCGGTCAGGGACGAGTCGATGATGCGATCGATGGGCGCGTTGATACAGTGCGCTTCCCGCTTCAGCAGGAATTATGCGCGGCATGGTATTTACCTGAAGGTCTTTATCATGGCTGAGATCTTCCCGCACCTGAAAGAAGAAGTCTCGCTGAATCCACTCAAGTTCATTCACGATGAAATATATTTGCAGTGGCGCCCCAAGGATTTGATGAGGCTGATAAGCTGGCGGTACGACCGATACTTGAAGCAAAACAGTTTGCTGATCCCGTCAACGGGTAAAGTCGATTGGGACAATCACCACGACGTGCTAAGAGAAAAATGGGAACCCTATTGGGGTAAAACGCTGACGACCAGGCAGGGCATAATCGAACAGACTTTTCCTTATGTGCTTCGCCACACCCAGCTCCGGCCTCGCCAGTTGATCGTGTTGTGCAACTCGATCGCGCGGCACTCTCAGGACGGAGAGACATTCCCGAAGTTTGAGCCTGACAGCATCATCGAAGGCATTCAGCGCGCGGAAAAACGATTAGCTGAAGAAGTGATGAATTCATACAGCTCCGTGTATCCGGGCGCGGCCCGCATCGCGGAAGCATTATCCGGGCTTCCATTGATATTCAAAGGGAATGAACTGGACAAGCGCGCTCCACAAACTGCCTCGCAGTGGCCCGCGGGCGAATACTCGTCTTACGCTTTCAGGCAGTTTGTATCCGAGCTTGGGATCGTGGGACGCGTAAGAAATGTGAGCGAAAAAACAGGAATCGTCGAAGCGGATTTTGAATACGCCGGCGAGAGCCGCATTTCATTATTGGTGAACGATCAGTGCGTGATACATCCGATGTTCTATAAGAAGCTGAACATCAGGATGACCAAGAACTTGTGCGTGTATCCTTTTCCCGATCACGAAGAGTTCAAGTTTGAGGTTTCTCAGGCATATGATTGATGCGGTGTCTATTTGGAGTGCGGCGGCAAGGTACTCCACGCCGCCGCTTATGTCTGGTGATTAAATCGATCGGGAAAGGAAAGCGGCGTCGCGGAGTACCTTGCCGCCGCACTCCAAATCAGGCGATCGCGCCACATCAGTCGCCGACGGCTGATTGTCCTGCCTGAGCGGTGCAGTGCCGGTCAAAGGCATCCCGGAGTAACGCCGCAATCTCAGGAGCTTCTCTTCGTTCGATCTGGTGCCGCTCGAGCAAAAACAGGAGTTCCCCGTTCCTAAGCAGACCGATTGAAGGCGACGACGGAGGGTAGCCCTTGAAGTAGCTTCGGGCCCTTTCGGTCGCTTCGATATCGGCGCCCGCAAAAACGGTAATCATATCCTGCGGGCGGGCTTCATTCTGAAGCGCAAGCGCAACGCCGGGTCGCGCGCGTCCTGCAGCGCAGCCGCAAACGGAATTGACTACAACCATAAGAGTACCCGTCGCGGCGAACACCGCGGCATCGACCTCTTCTGGCGTTCTGGTTTCTCGGATGCCGAGGTTTGTCAGGTCCTCTCTCATCGGCTTGATCAGCAGTTCTGAATATGGCAAAGCTTTTCTCCTTCTCTATTGATTGTCATTCGCGATCTAGTATACAGGCACGGGCATGTATTAAGAACAACGCCGCGAAAACCGCACTTGTTCGTAGTCCGGCCTTCAGGCGGAAGTTCGTAATCCATTGTAGATCCGGGCTACCAACTTCCGCCTGAAGGCCGAACTACGAACTTTCACCCGGTCTCTCCGTTTTGGGATTCAGAAGAGATGGGCGTTTTGAACTCTGACTTCTGACCTCCGACCTCTGACCTTTCAGCCATCGATCCCTACGCTTCGTTGCGAGACAAGACGTTTTCGATCCGCCGGTCCGGTATCAGCCAGACCAGCGCCACCGCCACGTAGAGCGCCTCGGAGATCCACGTCGAGAACGGCGCCGCAACAATCGCCAGAATATAAAGCAGCGGAGACAGCTTGCCCTTCAAGTCGCGCCCGACCGCTTTTTTCAGGATCGAGTCCGGACCTTGCGCGCGGATGATTGCCTGCTCGAGCACGTAGTAAGCGATTGCGGCCATCAGCAGCACCACGCCGTAGAGCGCGGTTGGCGCTACGGCGAAATGGTTCTCGCCCATCCATCCGGTGGCAAACGGAAACAACGACAGCCAGAACAACAGGTGCAGGTTTGCCCAGAGGATCGCGCCGGTTACCGTAGTGGAGGCATGCAGGAGATGATGGTGGTTGTTCCAGTAGATACCGACATAAACAAAACTCAGGACGTAGCTGAGGAAAACCGGCAGTACC
>DATNBZ010000196.1:0-21826 GCA_035607285.1 Blastocatellia bacterium
ATCGAGGGCCGTCGCCACGTCACCGCGTCGAGATGCGATATCACCCAGCGCGGCGATCGACGATCGATATTGATCGCCTCCGGTTTTTGGCACCTTTTGAAAATAAGCGGAGGCTTCGTCGTACTGACCTAGTTGCATATGAGAACGAGCAAGCGCAAACACAACGTCGGTAGTTCCGGACCCGTTGAGCATCGCGTATTCAAGGTCCTTAACCGCATCGGCGAAGTGCTCCTTTTGATACTCATCGAGTCCGCGGATGCGGCGCGCGCCCGGATCGCTGGCCTTGACGGCTTCCACTGCACGGCCAGTCTGTAACTCACGCACCCGCGCGCGAGCCTTGTTATCTTCCGGAAAGAATTGGGCGACCTGCTCGAGCTGTTTTATGGCGCCGTCGACATCACCACGCGCGTAAGCCTGTTCACTTGCGGCCGCCAGCGTGTCTTTCACTTGATTGCGAATCTGGCGAGCCCGGTCATTCTGGCGATCTCTCGCGAGTGCTTGTTTCGAGTAGTAGTAAGCGCTTGCGCTAGCCGGCTCTATCAGGTGGTTGGCTTGAAGCGCTTCGTCGGCTTTGCGCACCAGATCGCGGACTTCGCCGCGGCGGGCCGACAACAGGTTTTCGAGCTTCGCAGCGGCGACTCGCGCTTCTTCGTCGCTAAACCACTCGATCAGGAAGCTGTATACCTCCTGAGCCTGAGCCAGGTCGCCCCGCTGCATCGCCGTCTGTCCGGCTTGATGAGCCGCTTTGCGGACGCGCTCGCGCATCTCCACAGCGAAAGGATTGCTGGAGTCCAGCCTCCAAATCAAGTCGGCGTAGTACAGCGCGCTGCCGTCGTAAGGCAGCCCGAAAAACCCTCGCGCCAGCGCGTCCTCCGCTTGCTGATGGAATTGCTTGATCTGTTCTTCAGCAGGAAGATTCGCTGCTTCCACCGGCAGAACGGGCTTCAGCTTGAATTCAACCGGTCCGGATTCCGAAACGTTTATTGGTTGCTCTATCGACTCGAAGCCTTCCTTCGTGATTGTGAGAGTATAAGTACCAATAGCCAACTGTTCGAGCTTGACCGGCGAATGTCCGTAATCCTTCGCGTCCAGCTTTATTTCAGCCCCGGACGGAACTGTGAGAATCACCAACTGATCGACAGTCGAGGGCTTTTTTGTTACGAGATAGACGCCCGCCAGCGTCAACGCAGTTAGAAGGATGGCCGACACCGCCGCAAATAACCACCAGCGCTTGCCCGTATGCAAGGCTGTTGATCGAGGGTTCCCTGTCTGGGATGTTTGCGGTGCACTGGCATGGTTCGCAGTCATCGGATTGCCCACTTCAGAAGATTGCTGCGCTGCGATCTCATTTCAGAGTCTTGCCGCGCGCTTGGAGGCTGATGTTAAAGAATACAAGATCGGACTTGTGGCAGCAACAATCCGCTTACGATTCGAGAACAATGAAGAGGGCGCGGCCCTCGTTATATGATCGATAGTCGTCGGTCTTATTGCAAAGCATCATTGAACTTATACCCAACACCCCAGACTGTAAGAATATATTTTGGCCTTCTGGGGTTCCCTTCGATCTTTGTTCTGAGCCTGTTTACGTGAGGGTCGATGTTCCGTTTATAGCCTTCGTAGGCGGTGTCCCATATTGCACTGAGTAGATCTTGCCGCGAGTAGACGTGTCCCGGGGCTGAGGCGAGCAGCTTGAGGATGTTGAACTCGATCGGCGTCAGAAGAATGGGGTTCCCACCGAGCTTCACCTCGTGTCGGGTGAAGTCAATTTCGAGTTCTCCGAGTTTGACGGCTTTTTCATCCGGACGATCTCGCTTCTGGGTCGTCCTCTTTTGCAGGGCCTCGATTCTCAGTTCGAGTTCTCGAGGGTTAAATGGCTTCGCCAGGTAATCATCAACTCCAACCTGATACCCGGCCTCCTTATCTCCAATAGCCGCCTTCTCGGTGAGCATTATTATTGGAGTGGTGACACCCTTGTCCCTCAGAAGTTGACACAACCGCACTCCATCAATGCCGGGCATCACAACGTCAAGAATGATCAGGTCGGGGGATGAGGACAATCCCAAGTCTAGTCCTTTTATCCCGTCGGGGGCTTGAACTACTTCGTAGCCTCTTGCGCCGAGATAATCCGCAACCGTCGCGCGGATTGCCTTGTTATCGTCGACTATCAGGACTCTCTTACCCGGACTTCTGGGCATATCGTTCAAGGTTTCGATGCTCCGATCGCTGAAGTCTTTGCCTGGGCATCAGAGCAAGCGCATCGGCATGATTACATACTTGTATTCTGATCCCCCTTCACCGGACCCCTCAGCCGAGGACTCGCCGGAGGGGCGCATAAGCGCGGGGCTCTGCTCGTCTTTGAACTCGAAGATAACCTCCTCGGTGCCCACGACTCCGAGGAAGTCGAGGAGATATTGGGCGTTGAACCCGATGCTCAGGGTTTCGCCGGTGTAGTCCAATTGAATCTCTTCCTTGGCCTCGCCGACATCAGCGCTCTGAGATGTAATGCTCAACTTTCCGGCCGCCAGTTCAACTTTGACTCCGTGACTTCTCTCGTCCGCCATTAGAGCCGCTCGCTTTATTGCCTGCGTTAACTTGTCGACATTCAGCGATACAGACTTGTCATTATTCTTCGGCAGCACGAGCTCGTAATTCGGAAATTGGCCGGCAAGCATCCGAGAGGTTAGATTTCGATTCTGTATTTCAAAATACAGATGATTTTCATCTCGAGACAACTCCAGGTTGTCGTCAACACCGGCGGTAAGCTTTGCCAATTCGATCAGCGCCTTCTTCGGAACTATTACTTTCAACGGTTCCGCTTCGCTCGATTGGCTGTCGATCGCGCGCGCGGCCAACGCCAATCGGTGTCCGTCCGTGGCGACCATTTGCAATTTACCCTCCGCGAGAAGAAGAAGAGCGCCGTTGAGCGCGTACCTCGATTCCTCCTGGGTAATGGCGAAGGCAGTTCGATTGATGAGGGCGTGCATTACCGTCGCGGGAATAATGATTCCTCCCTTCTCTGACTTTGGCGTTGAGGGAAAATGTTCCTTAGCCTGACCGACTATTCTGAAATTGGACGACGCGCAAACGATCCTGACCCAGTCGTTGTCTTCCCTGGTGAAATGTATCTCCGCATCCGGGAGGCTCCGGACGATATCGAACAGCTTTCTCGCCTGGAGAACTATCGAACCCGCACGAGTCGATTCAGCGGGACATTCTGTTTGGAGAGATACGTCAAGATCCGTCGCGATTAGCGAGATCATTGAATCTGCTGTTTCGATCAGGACGTTGGAGAGAATTGGAATAGTGCTCTTCTTCTCGACTATTCCTTGAAGAAGGTTAAGCTCTTTGAGAAGAGCATTCTTGCTAACGCTGAATTGCATGACACACCTCTACAGTTTTTGTCGGCATCTCTAACCGTGCTAAGAAAGATAAACTTGTATTTATTCTTAGTACTAGTAGTAGACCCTGTGGAAAAGTGGATATTGCTAGCCAACCATTTACAAAGAAAGGCCAGGACCGTCTCGGCTGGTGTGAAAGTGTCTGTGGAAAAGCGCTAAATACCGAACCCGATGACGTGAATAACCGGTCGAATCCAGATAATCCGGATACGTTCACATCTAACTGCAGGGGATTGCCTGTGGAAAAGGATAGATAATTCATTTCAAATCAGCGATTAGGCTGTTAATAGCCTTGTGGAAAACCTCGTCTTTGCCGTAGAGATCGGCGATCTTGTTGACGCTATGGAGAACGGTAGTGTGGTGCTTTCCGCCGAACTCGCGCCCGATCTCCGGTAGGCTTGCTTTGGTGAGAGTCTTGCACAGATACATAGCAACCTGCCTGGGCACGGCAATGGTTCTCGAGTTGTTCTTTGACTTGAGGTCCGCGACTTTAAGGCGATAGTGCGTAGCGACCGTCTTCTGAATAAGGTCTATCGAAACGCCGCTGGATTCTTCAGCGATGATGCTTCTTAGTACCTCGTGCGCCAAATCAAGATCAACCGGGAGCCCCTTGAGTGAGGCATAGGCAGTGAGTCTGACCAGTGACCCTTCCAACTCTCTTATGTTTGATTTGATCTTGCTTGCAATGAATAGAGCTACGCTATCGGGGAGGTTTATCTTGTCCAGTTCCGCCTTCCTCTTCAGAATTGCTACCTTCGTTTCGAGGTCAGGGGGTTGAATGTCCGCGATGAGCCCCCATTCGAACCTGGAGTGCAGACGTTCTTCAAGCGTAGGGATCTCGCGCGGAGGACAGTCGCTCGATATGACAATTTGTTTCTGGGCATCATAAAGCGCGTTGAAGGTATGGAAAAACTCTTCCTGCGTCCGTTCTTTGCCGGCAAGAAACTGGATGTCGTCCATCAGCAGGACGTCAATGTTGCGGTATTTATCCCTGAATCTTATGGTCTTGTCGTATCTGATCGCGTTTATCAATTCGTTCATAAAACGCTCAGAGGATAGATATGTAAGGCGCAGCCCCTGATTTCGCTGTTTGATAGCGTGACCAATCGCATGCATGAGATGCGTTTTACCAAGGCCGACGCCGCCGTATACGTAAAGCGGGTTATAGGTCTTCGACGGCATGTCGACGACCGCCAGCGAGGCGGCGTGCGCGAACTGATTGCAAGAGCCAACGACGAACTTGTCGAAGGTGTATTTCGGGTTGAGGGGAAGCTCGGTCGGCTCGGCCTCGGGGCTTCTCACGACGCCTGCGGCTGACCCGGATCCATCGACCGCGACAGCCCTCGCCGCGTAATATGCATCACTGGTTGATGCGCTCGGGGGCGGCTCGCTCGCCGGGGTTTCGTCGATGGAGAATTTCAACTGGAAGGCGTCGAGGCTAAGTTCGTGAAGAGACTCCTCTATGACGTCAAAATAATTGTTGGTTATCCAGTCCCGAAATACTTCTGTCGGCACGCCCAGGTAGATCGTTGAGTCATCCTTTCTGGCGGATGAAATGGGCTTAAACCACATATCGAAGCTCTGGTGGTTCACCCGCTTCGAGATCGCAGTTAGAATGGATGAGAGTAATTCAGAACGCATCTT
This sequence comes from Blastocatellia bacterium, assembly GCA_035607285.1. Classification (GTDB taxonomy): domain Bacteria; phylum Acidobacteriota; class Blastocatellia; order UBA7656; family UBA7656; genus Onstottus_A. The sequence continues at coordinate 5,043 of DATNBZ010000196.1, forward strand.
ACAATGGCCATTGGTCGGCGAGGCGCCGGCTGAAGTTAAGTACGTGGATTATCGGAAAAAAGCGAGGTTCAAATATCCAGGAAAATGCGCCGCGAAACTAAAAGGGTACCGCAATATCCACCGATGCAGGACAAAAGATTCCAGCTCACCCCTAAATACTTACCTGGTGGACGGGCAAGACTATCATAGCTGGAGCGTCGAATTCAACGACGAACAGACCGTAGTAAATACTACAAAGGTGATTACCTCTTCCGCTCCGCGATCAGCAGTTCAACGGACGCTCGCTCGAGTTCAATAGTGGCGCGGGTAATGTCTGCGTCGGGGTCGGCCAGCGCGCGCTGGAGACTCTGCTCCGCGCCCTCCTTAACCTTGAGAGCTCTCGCGAGGTCAATATCTTCAGGACGAGTTGCTTTATTGGCGAGGACCGTGACCCGGTCGCCGCTCACCTCGACAAGCCCGTCGCTTATCGCCATTTCGCCGGTTTCGTCGCCGATATGGTAGGTCAACAGCCCGGCCGGTTTCAGAAGCGATACCAGCTCGGTATGACCCGGAAGAATGCCAAGCTCGCCGTCAAGCCCGGGCACTTCAACGCGCGCCACCTCAGCTTCGAAGACTTTTCGTTCCGGGGTGACAACTTCCAGGTGAATCAACTCCGCCATATTTGAAACCCGCCCTTTATTCCATAGTGTATGGTGAATTACATTGCGCGCCCGCGTTCGACCGCTTCCTCGATTCCGCCCACCATAAAGAAAGCTTGCTCCGGCAGGTCGTCGTGAACGCCGGAGATCAGCTCCTTGAAGCCTCGAACCGTGTCTTCGAGAGCGACGAACTTGCCCTTTAGTCCTGTGAATTGCTCCGCTACATGAAACGGCTGGGAGAGGAACCTTTGGATCTTTCTCGCCCGCGCGACGGTCAATTTATCATCTTCGGATAACTCATCGATGCCGAGGATCGCGATGATGTCCTGAAGGTCCTTGTAGCGCTGAAGTATTCGCTTGATCTCCTGGGCAACTTGGTAATGTTCCTCACCGACTATTCTTGGGTCGAGGATTCGCGAGGTGGACGCGAGTGGATCTACTGCCGGATAGATTCCCAATTCAGCGATTTGGCGCGACAGGGCGGTGACCGCATCAAGGTGCGCAAACGTCGTTGCGGGCGCCGGATCCGTGTAGTCGTCGGCCGGTACATAGATCGCCTGGACAGAGGTGATCGAACCACGTTTGGTCGATGTAATTCTCTCCTGAAGCTCACCCATCTCGGTTGCGAGAGTCGGCTGGTAGCCAACTGCGGACGGCATTCGACCCAGCAGGGCAGATACCTCGGAACCGGCTTGTGTGAAGCGGAAGATGTTGTCAATGAACAACAGCACATCCGTGCCAGCCTCATCTCGGAAGTATTCCGCTACAGTCAGAGCGGTTAGGGCGACCCTCAGCCGGGCCCCGGGGGGCTCGGTCATCTGGCCGTACACTAGAGCGGCTTTAGACTTAGGGATCTCGCTCATGTCGACGTGCTTAAGATCGAATTCACCGGTCTTCTCTGCGTGGTCATAAAAGGACTGGCCATAGTTGATTACCTTTGATTCCACCATCTCGCGGATAAGATCATTGCCCTCTCGGGTTCTTTCGCCAACGCCGCCGAAAACGGAAAAGCCGCCGTGCTTTAGGGCGACATTGTTTATGAGCTCCATGATCAAGACCGTCTTCCCGACGCCCGCTCCGCCAAACAGACCGATCTTGCCCCCGCGCAGGAACGGCTCCAGAAGGTCGATGACCTTGATACCTGTCACGAACATTTCGAGTTCGGTTGACTGTTCCTGAAATGCCGGCGCATGCCTATGGATGGGATATCGTTGCTCGGCTTTCACTGACCCAAGCTTGTCTACCGGCTGGCCAATAACGTTTAGAACGCGCCCGAGAGTTGCCGGTCCGACGGGGACCGTCATCGGGCCCCCGGTGTCAATCGCTTTCATTCCCCGTATCAACCCCTCAGTTGGTTCCATCGCAATGCAGCGGCATCGGCTTTCCCCGAGATGTTGCTGTACCTCGACCGTTATGTCTATTGGTTCCGGGACTTCGAAGCCTTCACTGACGATTCTTAGCGCCTCATAGATCGGCGGTAGCTCAACTTCTTCAAACTCAACGTCAACCACAGGACCAATTACTTGTAAGACACGCCCCTCTTTTGCCATTATTCCAATCCCCTTTGGCCGAAGCGTTCCAGACACACGGCTTCGGCTTTTTCAAGTAAGTAACAAAAGTCAAACAAAATAGCACAGCCGATGGAGCATTGCCACTCATTTTTCAAGAATGACGCTCCCGTTGCTCCTATTCTAACCAGCAAACTACTCTTTACCAATCCCGAACGAGCGGATGTTTCACGTGAAACAATTGCACTACCAGGCGGTTTGGTGTGTCAAGCTGTAAGGTTTGTGTTATTGTACCAGCCGATGGCACGAACGATAGCCATTACCAATCAGAAGGGCGGCGTCGGGAAAACCACCACGACGATAAACCTCGGCGCGACGCTCGCCGTCGCCGACATGAAGGTTCTGATCGTCGATGCGGATCCCCAGGGGAATAGCACCAGCGGTCTTGGTCTAAGGAGAAAGTTTTCGAGAAGCTTTTATCATGCCCTGATAATGAATGAGCCTCTCGCTGGATTGGCGCTCGATACTGAACTCCCCAATCTAAGAGTAATCCCATCTGAAAAAACTCTGGTTGCGGCCGAGATCGAGTTGGTTGACCTGCCCGATCGAGAGTTCAAGCTAAAAGCCCTCCTGGCCCCACTGGTTCAGGATTACGATTATGTCCTGATCGATTGTCCGCCAAGCTTGGGATTACTGACGTTGAACGCTCTCGCCGCTGCAGACTCAGTCCTCATACCAATTCAATGTGAGTACTTTGCGCTGGAAGGCGTGTCGGAGCTGTGGGATACATTGGTCAGGGTGCGAAGGACAGTAAATCCGAAGTTGACGGTCGAGGGATTTCTCTTAACAATGTTCGATGAACGGACCAATCTCTCCACCCAGGTTATGTCTGACCTTAGAGATTTTCTTGGATCTCAGGTCTTTACTACCATCATCCCCAGAAATGTGAGACTCGCAGAGGCCCCAAGTCACGGAAAGCCGATTATTCTCTATGATATACGATCCAAAGGAGCAGAAAGCTACGTCAGGCTGGCAAAGGAGGTGATAAACAATGTCAAGAAGGGCGCTGGGGAGGGGGCTTGATGCCCTCTTCGCACAGGGAGTATCCGCCGAAGGCAATCTGGTCGAAAGCAATCTAATGGAGCTGGATATCGACCGCCTCGACCCCGCGGTAGATCAACCGCGCAATATCTTCAAAGAAAACAAACTTGAAGAACTCGCGCAGTCAATCCGCCACAACGGCATCATCCAACCCCTCGTTGTTCGACGTAAAGGCGAGCGCTTCGAGATAATCGCCGGCGAACGCAGATGGCGGGCCGCGCAAAAGGCAGGCTTGCAGAAGATACCCTGCGTGATTAAGGATGTGTCATCAGAGAACCTCCTCGAACTATCTCTTATCGAGAACATTCAGCGAGAAGAGCTGAACCCCATCGAGGAAGCGAACGCATTTAAGCGACTGCTCGAGATGCGGGACCTGACGCAGGAAGAACTAGCGCGTCGCGTCGGCAAGGATCGCTCTTCGATAACAAATGCGTTGCGCCTCTTGAAGCTGCCGATCGAACTGCAGCGACTGGTCGAAGAAGAGAAATTATCGATGGGACATGCGCGGGCCTTGCTTTCGATCGATTCAGCTCAAGACCAAATCGCGCTCGCTCGACAGATTACATCAAAATCGCTTTCGGTGAGGGAAACCGAGCAGCTCGTCAAGAAGTCCCATAACGCTTCGGCGCGAGCCGTCGACAATAAAACGCCGGCCCTCGAAAATGCCGACCGCGCAAATATCGTTGCAGCCGAGGCGAAGCTCAGCAAAAAGCTGGGTGCGCCGGTTAAGATAAGGCTCGCAAAAACTGGAGGCGTCATAGAGATAAAGTTTTCCTCCAACCAAGACCTGGCGCGAGTGTTCGATGTAATCGTCCAAACTCGATGACCGCTTCTTGGAAAAGTAAGTAATACTACAAACCAATTCTCATCGGCGGCAGCGGCGGCTCTTTGATCGAAACCGGCTTTCGCGGTGGTTGATTTTCTTGTATAAATATCTGCCTAAGAACTTTGGCCCTTCTGCCAGCGTAGATTGGCTTGAGTTTTGAAACGCTAACACCCATATCAGGAGAACCAAAGATGCTGTCACGAAAGCTTATGACCTCCCTGTTCATTGTCTTGCTGATGTCCATTTCATCTCTCGCATCAGCAGCCTCTTTTAACAATTCAACTAATCCATCTGCTCAGGCCAAAGATCCGCTGTCAGGTAAGTATGAGGGCGTGGCCAAGAGCGAGCAGATGGGAGACATCCCGCTAACGGTCGAGATCAAGAATGACGCGGGCAAGCTATCCGGGAAGATCGACTCCCCGCAAGGACCCGCGGCTATCACCGGCGGAACCTTCGACAACGGCAAAGTAGTAATGAAGTTTGATGCCGGGGGAAACGAAGGCACCGTTACCGCAATGCTTGATGGCGACAAGATCACAGGTAAGTGGGAACTCGGCGGCCAGGGTGGTTTGCTGGAACTCAAGCGAGCTGGAACGGGTGCGGCCGCACCGGCTGCGAGCGCTCCTCCGAAAAAGGAAAGCGCCCCTGCGGCGGCGGCGGGCGATCCTCTAACCGGTGAGTGGGACGCGGCTGCCGATGCGCAAGGCACATCGATTCCATTCACGCTCAAGCTCAAGCTCGAAGGCGACAAGGTCACCGGCTCTTCTGAATCAGCTCAGGGCGCCGTGCCGCTCTCCAAAGGCACCTGGACTGCCAACAAGCTTAGCTTCAGTATGGACACGCCGAACGGCTCCATAGGAATGACCGCGACAATCAAAGACGGAAAATTAGTTGGAGAATTTGATTTCGCGGGTCAGATGACCGGAAAGTGGGAAGCAACCAAAAAGAAGTAGATTGCTTAACTCTTTTGCGTGATGCGCGGCCCGGTTCGTCGCGCATCACGCATTCACTTCTGCTGGTAAGCCACCTCGCCACCGATAACCGTCATCACGCAGTGAGTCCTTAATATCTCGGGCTCCGGAATCTTCATTATGTCCGCGGAAAGCACCGTCAAATCCGCGAGCTTGCCTGGTTCTATCGATCCCTTCAGCCTCTCCTCGAACGCGGCGTAAGCAGCCCAGATCGTAAACATCTTGAGCGCCTGCTCTCGCGACAGAGCTTGCTCGGGATGCCAAGCCTCGCCCGAGAATCCCTTCTGATCCTTGCGCGCGACGGCTGCGTAAAACTCAATCATCGGTTCGCCTCGTTCGACTGGAGCGTCCGAACCTCCCGGAACAATCGAACCGCTCTTTATGAAACTCTGCCATGCGTAGGCGCCCTCCAGCCGCTTGATTCCCAAACGACTCGGCGCAAAATGCAAATCACCGATCGCGTGTGAAGGCTGCATCGAAGGAATCACTCCCAGGGATGCGAATCTCGGAATGTCTGTGGGATTGACAATCTGCGCGTGTTCGACGCGCCAACGAGGATCGCGGATTTTGCGCTCTCCAGGCGGCACCGCTTTGAAAGCCTTCTCGTAGAGATCGAGGATTGTGCGGTTGCCCCGGTCCCCGATGGCGTGGGTTTCAATTTGAATTCCCTTTCGCAATGCCTCGATGAACATCGGCAGCAGCACTTCTTCTTTTGTAATGAAAAATCCCGATGTTGTTGGAGAGTCCGAATAGGGTTCGAGGAGCGCCGCTCCGCGCGATCCTAACGCCCCGTCCATATAAGCCTTGATTCCGCGCACCGTAAAGTGATTGTCAAAAGCGCCGATGACCGGACCTTCCCGAAACAATCTCTCTACCGCGGGGCCGGGGCCGCTGACCGAATCGTAAATTCGAAGCTTTATCTTTCCCTGCCCAAAAAGTTTCTTGAGCAGTTCGACTTCGTCGTAACCGTTACCCGGTATCTGTACTTCGCACCATCCAAGGGCAAGGCTACGCTTAACGCCAATAAGCAGCGCCTCCTCTGCTTCCTCCTTACCTCCGCGAGGAATCCGCGAGGCAACACGACCCTGCGCGCCGTCGATGAGCATGCCCGTTGGCTCACCCGTCTTTGCGTCTTTCAAAAACGCGCCGTTGAACGGATTCGTCGTATCTTTGTTGATTCCTGCGATCTTAAGCGCTGCGCTGTTGGCGATCGAAGCGTGCCCGTCAGCGCGCGTAAGATATACCGGGTTATCGGGAGCTATCCTGTCGAGATCCCAACGACTCGGAAAGACCGGCGGTGTCCAGAAAGTCTCTATCCATCCGCGGCCTGTGACCCACTCGCCGGGCTTTGCGCGATCGACCCGGACCTTAACCTTCGCAAGAAAGTCTTCGAGGCTTGTCGTGCCCTCGAGATTGAGCGTCATCTCGCGCTCGCCGACTCCCATCAGGTGATAATGCGAATCGGTCATTCCGGGCACCACCGTGTTGCCGGTAAGGTCGATTACCTGAGTCCCTTTTCCTTCGTAAGCCGTGGCGTCTTTGTTCGACCCGACGAAGATAATCTTTCCAGCTTTCACTGCGATTGCTTCAGCGTGCGGCTGCCGTTCATTGACGGTGTAGATGTTGCCGTTCTTGAAGACGATGTCGGCCGGTTCATTTTTGGATTGCGCCGATGGCAGACCGAGCACCAACAGAAGAAGCACCAAAGAAAACTTTCGCATTTATTCACCTGCGGTTCGAAGTTTAGGAATTCAGTGAGGACTTTTTCACAGCGTTCCCGCTCAGTCAAGCACGCCCGCAACAGAACAACCATCACTTAACTCCGCAAGCCGTCTATCGCCTCCCGTTCTCTCAGTGATCGCAGCAACTGGCTGCGGTTGGGGGATCCATAGACTCGAGATACGAAACGACCGAGAACCGGCGGCATCAGCCGGCTTTCACGGAACAAGAGCCGCGTGTGCCCCCAAAAAGAAACCACCTTCAAGTCGCTGCCCGGAGATCAAGAAGGACGTGCGCTGCGAAGCACGCTGGCCATCGGCGACTTCATCAAGAAACCAAAACGATAGGAGCGGTTATGAAAACTCTATGTGTGCAATATGCATTACAACGTCGGTCCCGGATACTCGCCGTGAAAACAGGCCTCTTGATTGCGGCCCTGATCGTCGGCGCCATTATCAGCGTTGCCCAGACGCCACCTGGCGCGGACGGATGGGTAGTGCTTCCGGTAGACGATTACCGTGCGCTGCGCGAGGCCGCGTTCCCCGCCGAACGCGAACCCGAACCGCCGCCAGTCGAAGCCACGCTCACGCGGGTTGACTACGACCTGAAGGTTGACGGTGAAGTGGCGGCCGGCGAGGCTCGTCTGGCGATCGACGTCATAAAAAATGGCTGGGTGCGAATTGCGATACCTGCCGGCTTAATGGTTCGCGACGCGCAACTGGACGGGCGGCCGGTCTCACTGGCAGTCAAAGAGGGAAGCCCTAACTACGTGCTTCTCTCTCGCAGGGGACGATCGGTGTTGGCGCTCTCCATCGTCGCGCCGGTTTCGTCGACCGCCGGAACTGAAATTCTCCGACTTCCTTCGAGCTCTTCAGCAATCTGCCGAGCCGCCTTGACGCTGCAACGCGATGGAGTCGACTTGCACGTCACAGGAGGTTTGATTCTCGAGAAGTCCGAGACAACCAGTCAAAGCCGCTGGGTAGCTCACGGGCGCGGCGCCGAACCGCTTACTTTCGCATGGAAACGCAAAGTCGAAGATCAGCGCACGACTCAACCACTCAGACTTCGCGGCTCGCTCTCTCAATTAATAGGACTTGGCGAAGACACCTCCCAGCTCAACGCCGAGGTCGGGATAGAAGTTTTGCAGGGGCTTGCCAGGGAAGTGCGCTTGCGGTTGCCCGAGCAGTTCACGGTCAATCAGGTCGCCGGGCCGGCAGTTGCGGATTGGGAGACAGCAACGCAAGAACTGGTCGTTACTTTCGTCGAACCCGTTCAACAGTCGACGCGATTTTCAATCAGCGGCGAGTTGCGATTGCCGCGTGAAGGGCGGATCACTGTCCCGCTGATACGCCTGACTGCAGCGGAGCGCGAAAGCGGAGGTGTCGCGGTTGAAGTGCTGGGCGCCGGAGAGATCAAGGATCGAAAGGCGACGGGTCTCGATGAAGCAGAAGCCGCGGACCTCGGCCAATTGATATCGAGCCGGCAATCGCCGTCACTCGTCGCGTTCAGGTTCAGACCGGCCGACGGTAAGATTGATCGCTCTCTGGAGATTAACGTCGCCAGGTACACGCCGCAAGCAGTGCTCAGCGCCAACGTAGAGGAAGCGCGATACAACCTGCTGATCACCGATGACGGCAAGCTGCTTGTGCAGTTGCGGCTGGCTGTGCGCAACAATCAGCGAAACTTTCTCAAGATCCGCCTTCCCTCGACCGCGGCTCTTTGGAGCGCATCAGTTGCCGGCCGGACGGTCAGACCGGGACGGGCGCCTGACGGGTCTTTGCTGTTGCCTCTGGAGAAAACAAAAGGCGGTGACGAAGCCCCGGCCTTTGCGGTTGAGATTACATATCTTGATCGAGTCGCTTACTGGAGCGAGAAGGGCCGGGCGAAGGTTTCGCTGTTGTCTCTGGATATGCCGGTCTCGAGATCCGGCGTTCTCATTCACTACTCGCCGGCGTTTCGCTTGACAGCGGCGCCGGGCAACTTTCGAAGCGCGACTTACGAGGCGCCGGCATCAGCGGCGCTGCAAAAGGCTTCGACTGATTCAGCCCCGCTCAATGCCGGCGTTGCGGTTCCGATTCCCGAGCGCCAGATTAACGGCGATTCGACTCAGGAGCTTGTCTCGCGAGTTCAGACCGCCTCCAGCTCCCGGCCAATTCGCAATCTGCCGATACGCGTCGTCTTTCCTCATTTCGGTCCCTCGCTTTTCCTGGTTTCTGAACTCACGAGCGAGGCTCAAACACCCGTGCTCGAGTTTGACTATCAGCGCGACAAAAAGAGAGGTGAGTAATGATTAAATCCACAATTGCGATTCTGTTGTTTTCAACCATAACCTTCGGCCAGCAGCCCAGCCTGCCGCCGCAACGCGTAATCCCTCAAAGCGCGCCGGGGACCGTAACGTTGACCCTCGCCGAGTACAACCGTCTGGTCGAGCTTGCTCACAAGCCCAAACCGCCTGAGACTGCTCCGCAACCGTTCGTCTTGTCGCGCGCCGTCTTCAAGCTTCGGATCGAGAACCAGGCGGTCGTCGGCTCGCTCGATATCGAAGGCGACGTCTTGCAGAAGGGACCGGCTAAAGTTCCGCTTGTAACCGGTCTCACAATTACTGAAGCGGGCGGTTCGGGGAAGCCCGTTTCGCCTACGCCCTTGCTTCGTGATGGAGCGGCCCTTTCCGCGGTCGTCAACGGCCCGGGACCCTTCTCGATTTCATTGAACGTAGCCGCGCCGCTTGGGATGGATGCCGGCCGCGCGTCGGTGCTCTTGCCGGTCCCGGCTGCGGGGACCTCGCTGATGAGTCTCGACATTCCGGGAACGCATGCAGACGTTCGAATCGAGCCCGGCTTGATCACAACAAAGACGAGCGACGCCGCGCACACGACGATCGAAGCAACGCTCGAGCCGGGAAAACAGGCCCGGATCTGGTGGACAACCCGAGAAGCCGCTACGGCCGCGGCGCCGCGAGAGGTCAGATTCCTCTCCGATATGAAATCGATGATCACCGTCGGCGACGCTCAGATAAGGATGGCTACTCTGTGCGATGTAACCGTGACTCAAGGCGAGCTCGCCGAGCTGAAGTTACCCATACCCGCGGGGTTCGAGTTCGTCGAAGCGACCGGCAGCACGCTCGAATCGAGTGAAGCCAAATCCGGCGAATTGCTCCTGAAGCTGCGTGAGCCCGCCCGCCGCGCGCATCAATTCCTTGCCGTATTCGAGCGAGCCTCGGCGGACAACAAACTCGACGCGCCGTTTCTTTCGGTCGCAGGCGCGCAACGCGACACGGGTGAAACACTGATCGAAGGCGTTGGCACTATGGACTTGATCGCAACCGAAGCCGGCGGCGTGAGACGCATAGACGTTCGCGAAGCGGGGGCGATCGCGCGGTCTCTTGCGCGCTTTCCGCTTCAGGCCGCTTTCCGCTATCACCGCCGGGCGGGCGACGCGCCCAAACTCGCGCTCGAGTGGAACCAGTACCCGGACGGCGCGGTGATTTCAGCCGAAGCACAGAGTGCGACAATCACTACATTGCTAAACGTGGAAGGAAAACTACTCACAGAAGTAGCGCTCAGGTTGCGAAATCACTCGCAGGCATTTGTGAAAGTCGACCTGCCCCGTGGAGCCACTTTGCTTTCGGCCGAAGTTGAGGGCGAGAAGGTGAAACCGGTTCAGGGACCAGACGGCAGCCGAGTGCCGCTTCTTCGCGCGGGCTTTCGGCCGTCTGGTCCTTACACGGTTTCATTTGTCTATCTGAGCGCGGGCCCGGCTTTTGCAAAAAGCGGATCTTATGAGCTGACTCTGCCTAAGCTTGATGTGCCGATAAGCCTGGAGACCTGGGAGGTGTTCCTGCCCGACAGATTTCAGGTGAAGCAGTTTGGTGGAAACGCTTTGTCTGCGACCTTCCTCCCTTCCGGCGCCGCGGACCTGCTTTCGAATTACGGTGCGAATTACGACGACGAATTCTCAGCCGAGTATGGACGCACGTGGTCCGAGAACAGTTTCGACATATCGAGACTCGAACCGGGTCAGATCGGCGGCATAGTCGTAGACCCGAGCGGCGCAGTCGTTCCAGGCGCGGTCGTCAAAGTAATCAACAATCAGACCGGCGCGACTCAATCAACCGCCACGGATTCTGAGGGCCACTGGGTGATATCAGGAGTTGCGCCCGGCGCTATACGAGTTAGAGTCGAGTCGCAAGGGTTCAAGTCTTACGAGAACGCGCTCAACCTCGATGGCAACCACTCGATGCGGCTCGGAACAACGCTGCAAGCCGGGGCCGCTAGCGAAGCGGTGACGGTGACCGCCAGCGCCGCGGAGCTGGAGCGCGACAGCTTCAAGCTCGAAGCGCGGGGACGAAAGTTTCTGGAGGAAAAACAAAACGCGCCATCGCAGAACGTAACGAACCTTCAACGCCGAGTCGCCGGCGTATTGCCCGTTCAAGTAGACGTGCCACGAGCCGGCAAATCTTACCGCTTCGTACGCGCGTTGGTCTTGGAGGAGGAGACTAAGATTACGTTTCAGTACAAGTCGAAGTAGAGCGCTCGGTCCTGGGTATGCGGGGCAGAGTCTTGGGCATAGCCACTTCGTCAGAGACTGTGTGAGAAGTTCGTAGTCCGGCCTTCAGGCGGAAGTTTGTAGCTTGTATTTGTACTGAATACGAACTTCCGCCTGAAGGCCGGACTACGAACATCGCCTTTTTCACACAGGCTCGTGCGGAGGTGTATTGGCTAACCCTGACGGCTCCCGACACTGGTTTCGTCGGACTCTCGAGTTGTTTGAATGATATAATCTCGCCGCGACATTCGTGGCGTGAGCAGCATCGATTGACTTACTAATATGCCGACGCTCAGCGTATTTTATGGCATCGTGATCCAGATGTTCTGGCGCGAACATCCGCCGCCGCATTTTCACGCGCTCTACGGCGAATATGAAGTGCAGATCGATCTACGCGATCTAAGTGTGCTGCGTGGTACGTTGCCGCGCCGAGCGCTGGCGTTGGTCCTGGAATGGGCCGCAGAGCATCGTGATGAACTGATGGAGGACTGGAATCTATGCAGTCAACTGCAAACACCGAGACCGATCGAGCCATTGAAATAGTGCCCGAGATCAATCATACGGTTCCCTGGCGAGTGACTTCGGTACTGACGCTACCGAACTCACAACTTGAGGTGACGTTCGTCGACGGCACGAATGGGAAGGTTGATATGCGGAACTTTCTCAGTAGCCCAATGGTTGACGGCACCGCCTTCGAATCGCTGCGAGATCCAGCGGTGTTTGCGGAAGCACGAGTCGTTATGGGCGCAGTCCAATGGCCCAACAGCGCCGACCTCGCACCGGACGCGATGTACGACGCAGTTCGCGAGAGCGGCGAGTGGGTTCTCGATTAGTATGCATCCCCCAAGTAGTTGCCAGACGTGTTCCGCGGCGGCGCTACTCCTGAATCAATCGATCACTTCGAAGCTCGCCGGAGCACCCACAACCAGCAACAGGATAACCTTCTTGGCAAGCTCGATCTGCCGCTCGTAGCGACCTGGAGCCAATTTCATTTCAGGATAAGTTCTCCACTCGTAGAGTCGTAGATTCAGAATCCTCGAAACGCCACTACGAGACCGGCGTCCGGCCCGGGTTCTAACGGTCCGCCGCCGCTTCAATCAACTCACGCAGAATAGACCGATGACACGCTGACTCGTTCTCGCAGTAGCACCCTATGCTCAAGCGAGTAGCTCTGGCTAACTCGGCAAGGAGCTTGATCGACTGGCGGGCGTCGGTCTTTTTCATCTCCGCAATGTAGCGCTCCCGGAACTTTGACCAGCGGATTTGCTCGCTCGGCCAGTCGCGGGTCTTCAGCCACTTGAGCAACTCCGAGCTCGGCGCCAGCAAGGGAAACCATACGTCGAAATAATCCAATCGCGCGTAGTCTTCTTTCTTTACGCCGCGCGGCAGAAAGCGCACGGCGCCGACTCGCAAGCCCTCGCCCCGTTTGCGAGGCGAACCTATTTGAAATGTTCCCAGGTTCATTGTCGAATTCTATATGCTTAGGATGAATGAATGAGCGTTGCCGAGTTGAAGCGGATCGATCATCGCGACCCCGGACATGCAATCAAATCCTCGCGCCACATGTCCAATAAGCTCCTGATCCGCGCGAGCTTTTCCTCGGCCAGACCGGTGAGTTCTGCTTCGCTAAGCCAGCCATCAAGAATCAGTCGCGCAAAAACGAAATCCAACTGCGAGTATCGGTAGTCATACTTCTGGTCGAGGTCCTTCCGCGTTCGCGTTAAGAAATCGTGCAGCGCCCAGATATGGTGCGGCTCAGCGATGGAGTTGGCGCGGCGACGAACCTCATCCGTCAGCGCCGTGTACTCGCGGTCGAGCGCCGCATCGAACGCTCGGCGCGCAACGGCTTTTTCGCTTTTGGTCCATGTCTCATCTTGCATTTGAAACCCTCTTGATGTTCGATGACCTTTGCGACCGTCGCCGCCACAGAGTCCGTATCGCTGCAGGATCCGGTACTCAACGCTTCGTCTGATTTGCGGGAGGCCGCATAAAAATTGACGTTTCGTGGAACGCAAAGCATACTACTCGCGAGCCGCTGAACACACAGAAGAATGAATATCGAACTACCCCCAAAAGAAATAGCCGATTTTTGCCGGCGTTGGGGCATTGTCAGACTCGAACTGTTTGGCTCGGCACTTCGTGATGACTTCCGACCCGACAGCGATATTGATTTTCTCTACACCGCCGGACCCGGCTTTCGCAAAGATCGAGCGTACGGTCCATGGCTCAGCAACAACATGGCTGACGAACTTTCCGTTTTGCTTGGCCGAAAAGTGGATTTGATCGAACGAGACAAAATGGAACGTCATCGCAACTGGATTCGCCGGGAGCATGTGTTAAGGTCCGCGCTGCCAATCTATGTGGAAAGATGATGCTACCGCCGCGGACATTCTGCTGGCCGCGCAGGATATCCAGCAATTTGCTGCAGCAACAACCCGCGAGAAGTTTGCGAGCGACAAGTTTGTCCAGTCGGCAGTCATATTCAAGATAATAGTCTTAGGCGAGGCGGCGAAACGTTTATCAGACGAATTCCGCCGTAAGCATCCCCAAATCAACTGGAAGCAAGTTGCAGGCATGCGGGATCGGTGCGTTCACTGATACGATGACATAGATGTCGATATAGTCTGGAGGGTCATCACGGACGACGCGCCGAAGCTGGAAGAGTATTTGAAAAGCATTATTCCTCAACAGCCGAATGGATAGACAGTAATCTTGCTTCCCCCTCGACGGCGAGAGCCCGTTAACTCAAAAAATACCTTCCGGCGTTGATCATCGCGTCGGCAATTCTACGGCGCGCCGCGATCGATTTCATTGAAGCGCGTTGCGAGAACTGATCGATTGCCGCTGCGCTTTCTTCATCCTCGATCTCGCTTGCAACCGCGCGAGCCGCCGTCTCTACTCTCGACGCGGCTTCGCGGGTGAACACTCGAGTGATGTCCGCCTGGACTCCGCAGTTCGCAAGCCCGCGCTCGCTCAACAGCCGCTGGGTCCTCAGGAGCGCGCTCTCCATCGCGTAGACATCCATCACCATGTCGGCGATCAACGCGATCACTTCCTGCTCGTTGCGCGCCGCGTCGCCATACGCTTTGTTCGCCGCGCTGATCGAAGCAAGCGTCATCGACTTGGCGCATCTCACGAGTAACACCTCTTCGCTGAAAGCCAGGTTTGCGGTGTTCATCGACAAGGTGTCGCCAGCCGAGCGCCGCAGTTTCACCGCACTGTCGGCGGCTTCGAAAAGAGCCAGCTCGCCGGCCGCGGCTCGACGCAGCAACTGCGAGCCGATCACGATGCGATTGATCTCATTGGTGCCTTCGTAGATTCGCGCGATGCGAGCGTCTCTGTAAGCGCGCTCGGCCGGATAATCTTTCGAGTAACCGTAACCACCAAATACCTGAACCTCTTCGTCGACGACGTAGGCGAGCGCCTCGCTCTCCCACACCTTGATGATCGAGCACTCGATGGCGAACTGCTCGAGCACCCGAAGCACTTGAGTCGGATCGTCTTTGTCCACCTGCTCGAGAGCTCCGTCGATCATCCCGAGCGTGCGATAGAGAATCGACTCGCCGACGTACGCTCGAATCGCCATCTCCGCGAGCTTGTGTTTGATCAAGCCGAAGTTCGCGATGGCCTGGCCGAATTGATGGCGTTCCTTAGCGTACTGAACCGACTGCTGAAGCGAGAGCTTGATAGTGCCGACACACCGCGCCCCCAGTTTCAACCGGCCGATGTTCAGCACGTTGAAGGCGATTTTATGACCGCGCCCGATTTCGCCGAGCAGGTTCTCGATGGGAACGTGACAGTCTTCGAGCATCAACGCGGTCGTCGATGAGCCGTCGATGCCGAGCTTCTTTTCTTCGTGCCCGCTGACCAGACCCGGTCCGCGCTCGACCAGAAACGCAGTGAACTTTTCTCCGTCGACTTTCGCGAAGACGGTGAATAGATCGGCGAAGCCTCCGTTGGTGATCCACATCTTCTGGCCGTTGAGAATGTAGTGACGGCCGTCTTCGGAGAGCACTGCCTTGGTCTTTGCGGCGAGCGCGTCCGAACCCGACTGCGGTTCGGTGAGCGCGTATGCGCCGATCCATTCGCCGCTCGCGAGCTTTGGCAGGTACTTTTGCTTCTGGGCTTCCGTGCCGAAGAAGACTATCGGGAGAGTGCCGATGTTGACGTGGGAGCTTTGCGTTCCCGCGAATGATGACTGGAGCGCGAACTGTTCGCCGACTACGGCCGAGCTGACTTTGTGCAAGCCGAGCCCGCCATACTTCTCAGGAATGTCGATCGAGAGCAAGCCCAGCTCTCCGGCTTTCTGCATCAGCTCGCGATGAACGGAATAGTCTTTGGCGTAGATCGCGTCTTCGCGCGGGATGACTTCTTTGCGAAGAAACTCTTCGGCGGTGCGAGCGAACATGCGTTGTTCTTCGGTGATGTCTTCGGGGGTGAAGATGGCTGCGGGCTCGCTGTCTTCGATCAGGAAGCTGCCGCCCCTGGGGGATCTCGCTTCTCCGGCTTTGCCTGCCATGTCTGGTCTCCTCAAATGAATTGATCGGCGGGTTGCGCAACGAACCTGGCGTTGTCGCGAAGGAGAAAGATAACATCATCAAGAGTAGAGGCGCGAGGGAGGCGATGAGGTTGGGTGCTCGTCAGATTTTCGCGCTCTGCGGCCGCTTTAGAATCGCATAATTATTTCTTCACTATTGCTGGCAGTTCATACCCACCGCTGACGAGTCCGCATGGAAAGTCGAACTTTCAAACAGGGTCTGACGGATCGCGCCGGGCGGCTCATAGATTGAATGCCCTTACCAGGAACGCAGCCATCTGTCCTCGAGTTACGGACTGCCGCGGGCAGTAGGCGCCGCCGCCGCACCCAAGCGTGATGTTCAAGGCTGCCATCCGATCGATGAAGTTATAAAACGGGTTCGACGACGGAACATCGGTGAAGCGTTGCATCGGCGGCGTCGGCGGACTGAACTCCCCGAGCGCGCGAATGATGAACGCAGCCATTTGCTCGCGTGTTACCGGGCTGGCCGGGCAGTAGTTGCCGCCGCCGCAGCCAACCGTGATCTGCCGGGCGGCCATCTCATCGATGAAAGCGTAGAAGGAATTCGACGGAGGCACATCAAGGAAGCGCTGCTGGGCCGGGGTGGGAGGATTGAAGTCGCCGAGCGCCCTTATGATAAAAGCCGCCATTTCCTCGCGCGTCACCGCCTGCTCGGGACAGTAGTTTGGTCCCCCGCAGCCGATTGTTATTCCGCGCGCGTAGATCTTGCTGATCTCAGTGTAGAACAAATGGCTCGGAGGCACGTCATTGAAATCAACCGCCTGATAGACGGTGAAGACGCTTCCGCCGGCGGTGATGGTCCCGCTTCTGATTCCCGGATCTGTATTGACGCTTACAGAGTAGTTGATCGTTCCGTTACCCGTGCCGCTTCCCGAAGTAATGGAGATGAAGGCGGAGTTGCCCACGGCGGTCCAGCCA
>DATNBZ010000124.1:0-14275 GCA_035607285.1 Blastocatellia bacterium
GTCCAGAAACGCTTCACCGCTTTCGTAGGTGAACTCTTCTTTGCTGACGAAGGTCTGGACGTTCCGCAGTCCGGAGCGCTGGGCTAAAAGCTCCACGTCGGACACCGTGCTTCGTTCGTTTATTAACTGTTCGAGTGCCGACCAGACATCGTCGTCTATCCCGGTTTCGTGCAGCGCCTCCCAGTAGATTGAGAAGAACTCGTCAAAGCTTCCGTGAGTCGCGAGCTTCAGAATGACGCGGCCGTCCCTCTGAGCAACGCGCGTCATCTCACCCAACAACTCTTGAAAGTCTTTACCGCGTAACATTGAAGCGTCGCCTATGACTGCTTCAAACCGGTCACTCTCGAATGGCAGCTCCGAAGCGAAGCCTTCCTCGAATCGGATATTATCCAGTTTCTTGACCTGAGCCTTCGCGCGCGCGATCGCGATTCGTTCCTCGTTCGGATCGATTCCGATGACCGCGCCCTTGTCGCGCAACAGCTCCGCAAGCTCGATTGCGTGAGCGCCGGTGCCGCAGTTGACATCGAGAATCTCCCCTTCGGCGGGCAACTCGACGTTCTCGTTTATCAACGTGTCGAAGCGGTCGCGCCAGTCGGGCGCGATAAACAGGTCGTAACGAAATGCCAGCTCCTTTTGATCGATCATATGGGTGTACCTGAGATGATAGCATGAGCGTACACGCGAAATTGAGGTCCAGCGCAACTGCCCGGTGGTGTGCGTTAGCTCGTTTCCGGCAAAGCAGCCCTCAGCGTCCTCGGCGTCCTCTGCGGTTCTCTTTTCTGTGTTGGGAATCAACCGCAGAGGACGCTGAGGAGCGGCGCCGATCGTGAGGAGCGGCGCGCCGATCGTGAGCGAACAAGACACTATCCACCCACCACCGACTGACCTTACATTGCAGCGCGCTCAACCCATCGCTAGAATAGCGAGTCCCATTCTGAGTCTGATGGAACCACTTAAAGAACAATGCCCGGTCTGCCGTCGCGAAGTAGATCGTCCGGCAATGAGCGGCGCGGATGGTATCGCCGAGTCGTTGCATCCGTTGCTTGCGGTCAACATGCACGCCTGGGAACCGGGCTTGCGGATCTGCAGCGATTGCATTCGGCGTTACTCAAAACTTCATGACGAGCTTAGCGCCGCGTTTCCACAGTTCGCCGAACAAGAGCTGAAAGTTATTCCGACACCGATGCGCCTGGATGCTCCACCTGAGTTTCGGGGCCGGGGCGTCACAATCGCTTTTCTTGATTCGGGTTTCTACGCTCATCCTGATCTCTCTAAACCTCTGAACAGGATCCTCAAGTACGTAAACCTCGTCGAGCCCGCGAAATCCGACGACCTGACCGTTCCGCAAGTGTCTTCGTGGCACGGAATGATGACCTCGGTTGTTGCGGCGGGGAACGGCTTTTTATCGGGCGGGCTCTACCGAGGCATAGCCTCCGAAGCGAACACCGTTCTGGTGAAGGTCGGAATGTCCTCGCGCGTGCGTCACTCGGATCTCGCTCGCGGCATTCGCTGGGTGATTCGCCATCAGAAAGAGTTCAATATCCGGATTATCAATATTTCTGCGGGGGGCGATTTCGAAGCAAGCTATCTTACAGACGAACTGTCGCAAGCCGCAGAGGACGCGACCAGGGCGGGATTGCTTGTGATTGCCGCCGCCGGCAATTCCGGGCAGATGACTAATCATCCGGTGCTCCCACCGGCTTCTGCGCCTTCGGTCATTGCAGTTGGCGGATTGGACGACAAGAATAACCTCGATTTCTCGGACAACGATATGTATCGCTCGAGCTACGGACCGACGATTGACGGGCTTCAAAAGCCCGAGTTGATCGCGCCGGGGATTTGGATAGCCGCGCCGATATTGCCCGGCACTCCGACTGCTGAACAGGCAGTATTGTTGTCAAAACTCGAAACCGCCTCCGATGCGGATTTGCGCGAAATAATCAAACAGCACCGCGGAGTCGACGAGGACCTCGACCATGCCACTGAACTGGCGCCGTACCTTCTGCGCCAGGTTGTCTGGATCAAGATACGCGACAACAACGTTATCAGCGGTCATTACAAGCACGTCGACGGCACAAGCTTCGCGGCTCCGATCGTTTCATCAATCGCGGCACAGATGTTGGAAGCAGTGCCCGACTTGAAGCCTTACGAAATCAAGCTTGCGCTGATCAGAACCGCGGTCAGGCTGTCCCACGTGGAAGTCGACCGCCAGGGTTGGGGAATGGTGAACCCTCGTGCGGCAATCGCCGCGGCGTCGGCGATGCGTGGCAATGGCAATCAGAAAGC
This sequence comes from Blastocatellia bacterium, assembly GCA_035607285.1. Lineage (GTDB taxonomy): Bacteria > Acidobacteriota > Blastocatellia > UBA7656 > UBA7656 > Onstottus_A. The sequence goes on from DATNBZ010000124.1 coordinate 2,287, forward strand.
CTGAACGGCGCCGCGTTTGAAATCTTAACTTTCTTCGTGGTAGAAATGAGGACTAACGTGCGGGCGAAATATCCTGATACAAATCGGTGTTTTTTGAGACTCTCGAGGCCGGATTCGCGTATAAGCGACAGTAACGAGGTCCGACAAACTTCAGTTTGTCGAGGCGGGTCAGTCGACGAAGTGGAGCTAGAATCGTCGAAGCGAGCGACAATCTGAAGTTTGTCGGACTTGCCGCACTTGGCGGGTGTTGGCGGTTCCCGCTTTTTGAATTCCAAGCGAAGGAGACGAGTGAATAGTATGGACAGCAAACTGGCACCGCAAGCTGAAGCGCCGCAGACGGCAGCCGAACCCACAATCCCGGTTTCCAATCCTCAGGAGCAGACGCAAGGCAAGCCGGCTTCATACTCAATGATGGAGCCGAAGATGCGCCGCATTTACGGCGAGTTCTATCGTGAGATTTACTACTCGGAGAAAAAACACCTCGACACTAAGACTCAAGAGCTGATCTCGCTGGCCGCGTCATTGGTAGCCAAGTGTCAGGGGTGCATCGAGGGACACCTCAAGAAAGCCATGGAGTCGGGCGCAAGCGAGGAAGAGATTAGCGAGACGATCTCGATTGCCGCCGCCATAAACGCCGCGGCGATCATCGATCTGACCGACGTCGCAGCCGCCAATCTCAACATCAATCACTTTCCAAGCGACGGACCGCGCTTCAGAGGTTAACAATCGGTTAGCAAGAGGCAAATAAATGGAAATTCTCATGCACACGGCAATCGGGATACTCTCGGTTGTTATCGCGTTGGTAGCCAACTTCGCAGCGCACGTGTTGCCCCGGCAAGGCGCAGCCACTCAGCAAAGCGCGGCGTCAGCCCAATCAACTCCGGAAAACCACGTCGAGTATGGTTCGCTACAATCCGCCGCGCTGGGCAAAGAGCTGAAGTTCGCGATTCAGTATCCACCTTCTTATCAAGCCGACAGCAAGCGCATCTACCCGGTGCTTTACTTCCTTCACGGGATGTTCGGCAACGAGCGGGAGTTCGAACGCCGGGGCGTTGCGGCCGCCATCAATAAGCTGCGCGAAGACGGAAAGATCGGCGAGTTTGTGATCGTATCGCCCGCCGGCGAAAACAGCTTTTACCTCAACGCGAAGAACGGCGCGCGATACGAAGACGCGATCATAAAAGATTTGATCCCGTACATCGAGAAGAGCTACCGCGTGATGAATACCCTGTCCGGCCGCGCGATCCAGGGAATCTCGATGGGCGGCTGGGGCGCGCTGCTTCTCGCTTTCAAGCATCCCGAGATGTTTTCGACCGTGACCACTCATAGCGCTGCTCTTTTTGCCGAGATGCCTCATCCTTCGGGGACTGACCGGCGCTCGCAGTTCATGTCGCAACTGATCGGGAAGATCTTCGGCGATCCGCCCGACGAGGAATATTTTCGGACCGTCAACCCGATGTTCGTCGTCGAAGCCAACACCGCGGCGATCAAGAAATCCGGCATGAAGATTTATTTTGATTGCGGCGATAAGGATCGATATGGATTTCAGGAGAGCAATCAGGCCTTTGACGAGAAACTTACGAAGCTGGGGCTCGCCCACGAGTTTCATATCTTTCCGGGGAATCACGGCTGGGAATACATGATCTCCGTAGCCGACCACTCGTATGCGTTCCTGTGGAAGAACTTCAAAACCGACGCCAAGCCTTCAGCGGTACACTCGGGGACGAGTCATTGAAGGCAAGCGTCCAACCTGAACGTGTTGAGGGCTGACGGTGATGGCTGTCGGCCCTTTTGATTTGGATCGACCAGTGCAACACCAATCAGCGAGCGAAGCCAGAAACCGATTCGCCGAGCTAGTATCGCTCGATGACGACCAGATTAATCTGGCGGAAGCCGCGCTGTTGATTGCTACAGAGGAATACACCAGGCTCAAGATCGAGGACTACCTCGATAGGCTCGATCGGTTTGGCGATATCGCCAGTGAACGTGCAGAGGGAGCGAGTGACGCAAGTCACGTTATTTCCGCCATCAATTCAACTCTGTTTGCTGAGCTCGGTTTCCACGGCAACCGTGACAGCTACTTCGATCCGCGCAACAGCTTTTTGAATCAGGTGATCGACCGACGGACGGGAATACCGATTACACTGACGGTGGTCTACATGGAAGTTGCGAGGCGAATCGGTTTTCAGATCCGCGGCGTGGGTTTGCCTTATCACTTCATCGCAAAGCACGAGAGTGAGACAGGCGATGTTTTTATAGACGCGTTTAATGAGGGCAGGGTGCTGGACACTGCCGGTTGCGCGGAATTGCTTTCGGAAATGACCGGCGGTCAAGAAGAGCTACAACCGGAACACCTCGAACCGGTAAGCAACAAACGAATGCTTGCCCGAATTCTGTTGAACCTGCTTGGGATCTACAAGGGTGTGGATCCGCGCCGGGCGCTCGCGACGATCGAACGCCTTCTGCTGATCAACCCGAACTATGCGCCTCACGTACGCCTTCGAGGGACGCTGTTGGCTTCAGTAGGCGATCAAACGGGCGCGATAGCAGAGTTGGAGCGGTATCTGATGCTTGTTCCCGACGCCGAGGACTTCGACGCGATCAAGGAGCAGATACGATCGATTCATCTTAACCGCGCCAGACTCAACTGAAAGCCGGGCGATCACAAATCGATTGTCTGAGACTATGTGGGAATTTCGGTAGTTTCCTAATCGTGCGTTGGTATTCACACACAGCAAAGACGACGACCTCAAGCCGAGTGACGGCATATTTGGAGTGCGGCGCGGTCTGTGCGTACGCGCCGCTTTGGCTGCTTTGAATCGCCGCACAAGAGCCAAAGCGGCGCGTACGCACAGACCGCGCCGCACTCCAAAAAACGCCTCGCCGGATAGTTTTCGTCGACCAACAACTTTAGGACGGTACCGGTGAGTTTAGTTTTTTCGCGCTTCTTTTGTTATGGTAGACTAATGACGAAATTCAATATGCCTCGCCCCGCGCGCCTTGTTTTAACGAAGTTGAATGCCCGCCTCACGATGGGTGGGCTGCAAGCGTGGAACCGAGGCCCCTTTAGGAGGGGAAATGTGGGCTAGACTCAAGAGGCTGTTTCGTTCCGTTTTCGGCGGACTCATCGAGGCTGCCGAAGACCCCGAGCTCATCCTGCAACAGACCATCCGCGATATGCGCGAGAAGGTCCCTCAGATGCAGAACAACGTCGTGCAGGTGATGGCCACTGAGAAACTGTTGCAGAAAGAAGTCACCACACTCGAGCGAGAGATCAAGGACTACGACGCCAAAGTCAAGGCTTCCATTCAGTCAGGTCGCGACGATATCGCTCGCACATACATCACCGCGCTGAACGAGAAACAGACGGCGCTCGATCGCGCGCGGCAGCAGCTTGAAACCTCGCACGCGGCGTCCGAGCAGGCGAAGAAGTTCCTGGACAACTACATCCTTCAAGTCAAGAAGCGGACGGCTGAAGCTCAACAACTGGTTAATGAGGCTCGAGCCGCCAAGATGCAGGAACAGCTCTCGCAGACGATGGCTTCGTTCCAGATCGGCGATGATGCCGGAACTTTCCAGGAGATGCGCGACCGGATTCAGCGTCGCTCGGCGGCCGCCGAAGCCCGAATGGACTTGTCGACCGGCGGGGTCGAATCGCAGATTCAGGACATCGAACGCGAGGCGCTGAATATGCAAGTTGAAGACACTTTGACTGCGTATAAGCGTCAAATGGGACTCGCTCCTGAAGTGTCCTCTTCACCGGCGCCGCCATCGATTCAGAGCGATGCTGCCGGCGAAAAGTCGCTGGGACCCTCGGATAGAGCGAAGGCGCTTGAATAGTCCGTAGTCCGTAGTCAGTAGTCCGTAGCTTTTCCGCACGGGGAGCAACTGACTACGGACTACTGACTACGGACTACTGACTACGGACTACGACCTCGCGCATCAGAGAACCATATGGCAGAGCAGGTCAGCTACGTTAAAGAGGCGATCAAGGAACCGCTCAATATCTGGGCGATGGTCATATTCCTCGCGCTCGCGGTCTTCGCTGTAACTGCAGCGCCGGCCGGGTTTCTTGCTTGGATCGCCTGGTGGGTGCCGCTCGTGGCTGCCGGAGCCGCCGAAGCGTTGTACCTGTCGAGCGTACCGAACACACCTGGCTATCGCAGAGTGGTTGACCAGCGAATGAGACGCCGCGCGCTTGCGAATCGCGAGCAGAGGCGAAGAGAGCTGATCCTGAAATTCGACCCTCGCGAACGTGAAGCAGTCGAGTACCTCAGTTGGATGAAGAATCAGATTTATCAGAACTACCAGAAATTCACCGGGATGGCTGAAGTGCCCGAGCGCATTCGGACTCTTGATGTCTATTGGGAATCTTACGTCGATCTCCTCGATACCTACCGGCGCCGCAAGAATCACATGCGTTCGATCAACCGGCAGACCATACAGAACCAGATTCAGCAGGCGGAACGAGCGGTCGCAACGGCCCCGGATGATGATACCCGGCGGCTCTATCAAACCAACCTCGAGTTTCTTCAAAAGAGGATGAAGACGTATGACGACATGGAGCGCTCGATGAAACGAGTCGAAGCGCAGCTCCAGTCGATCGAGAGCTTTTTCGGGCTGGTGAATGACCAGGTCGTAACCATGCCGACGCCCGAGCACATATCATCGCTCGACTTCGAATCTCTCCTCTCTTCGATTGAGCTGACGAAGGAAATCCTCGACGAGACGGCTCCGATCATGAGCCAGTTGGATGTCTCGGAACGTTCGTCGTCGCAGGCCGCGCGTCCGCCGCTGGCACAACGACAGTAAGTTCAGGGTTCAAGGTTCAGAGTTCCGGGTTTAGCGAACCCTGAACCCTGAACCCTGAACTCTGAACCCTGAACTCTGAACACCGAACCACCTATGTCATCATCACGAACACGATTACTTATCGACGAAATCGATCAGCTTCCTTCGTGGGCTGCGCGGATGGCCCGCAAATACTACGCCGGTGAAGCGAGCCACTTCCTTCTCTATAACAACATCTACGATCTTGTGCGGTCCGGCTCCGAGTACATAAGTCTGCTCAATTATCTTCAGCGTGAGCTGGTCGGAACTAAACAACTGCTCACCTACAACCGAAGCGAAGGGATCAAGTTTGGCTCGCAGGAAGCTGAGCGCCAATTCGCCGCGCTCCTTCGCGTATCCGATCCGTTGATGAATCGCGACGCGCTGCGGCAGCTTCCAAAAGACCCGGCTCGCGCGCTTCCTTTGATCGAGCACTTCCTGCTTTATGGAGATCAGGTCGCAGTCATCATCAACTTCCTGGACACGATTATTCCTGCGGGTGACGTAAGCTACATGTCGGGCGACGATCGAACCAACCTCGTAGCGTTTCAGCGCTGGATCACCAGTTCGCGGCTGCTGAAGAAGGACAACATCGTTGTGCTCGTGGCCGAAAGCGTTGCCGAAGTGCATCCTCGCATTCGCCAGAACTCGCGGCTGGCGTCGATCGACATTCCGTATCCGGACGATTCAGAGCGCCTCGAGTTCATCGGGCATTTGCGCGGGCAGTTGACTCAACTCCAAAGTGAAGTAACCGACGAACAATTGTCGCTTATGACTTCCGGGCTAAACCGCGTTCATCTGAATTCTTTGTTACGAAGCGCCGCAACGGAGAACAACGCATTGACGCTCGATCGGATTCGTCAAAAGAAAAAAGAGCTGATCGAGGCTGAATGCGTGGGGCTGGTCGAGTTCGTTCATCCGCGTTTCGGTCTGGATTCGGTTGGCGGTATGACCAAAGCCAAAACCTATATGCGGTCCATCGCCGATACGATCCGCGCGGGCAGCACCGAAGAAGCGCCGATGGGAATCTTGATCTCCGGCCCGATCGGAACGGGCAAGACGTTTCTGGCCGAATGCTTTGCGCACGATTGCGGCATGAACGTGGTTGCCTTCAAGAACTTTCGCGAGCGCTGGGTCGGCTCGAGCGAAGCGAACCTCGAAAAGATACTGAATTTGCTTCAAACGCTTGCGCCGATTGTAGTGCTGGTAGACGAGGCCGACGCGACGCTCGGCTCGCGCGAGAGCGGCGGCGATTCCGGAGTCGATGCGCGTATCTTTTCGAAGCTTGCGGCGGCGATGGGCGATACTCGAAATCGTGGCCGCATTCTTTGGATATTGATGACCAGCCGTCCGGATTTATTACCCATCGACTTGAAACGTCAGGGCCGCGCTGAAGAACACATATCTCTTTTCTATCCCGAATCGGAAGAGGACCGGCTCGCGATTATCGAAGCGATGGTTCATAAGCACCAGATTGCGCACGAGGTCACCGATTGGAAGCCGATCACCGCGAGCAAGCTGACGTTGTCAGGCGCGGACATCGAATCGATGCTGATCCGCGCCAGACGCATTGGCCGAATGGCAGGCCGCGAGAAAACCACCCAACAGGATGTCGAGCAGGTCGCCAATGAATTCAGCCCGGCTCGCGACGAGATGGCGGTCGAGTATCAGATACTGGTCGCGGCTCGCGAGGCTACGTCGAGAGAAATGGTGCCTGAAGAATATCGAAAGCTGTCGCCGCTGGAGCTGAGCCAGCGCATCGAAGCGCTGAGAGCTTTCATTAGATGAATTGAGCGCTGCGAGTTCTCCGCGTGCTTTGCGGTCCTTTGCGCGTTTGCGCCGCGTATTGAAAGACCCAATACTCAGCGCAAAGTCGCAAAGGACCGCAAAGCACGCGAAGGGCTGCCCCGGGATGTTCCAAGCCGGCAACCCAAGAACCGAACACTGCTACTTGTTTCAGACGCTTGTGTTCACTGAAACGGAGGCATCAATGGCTATACCATCCCTCTTCTGGAGAAGTCTTGAACTGTCGAGTCCGGCGATTGAAGGCGACTCCGACATATGGTCAATCATCAAGGTCAAAATGCAGGAGGCCGGTCTTTCAGACGTTAAGAAGAACCCGAGCGACGTGAACGGCCATACTCAGGACACCATCGTCGCGGTGACCTTCGTGAAGCGCGGGCCGCATGACTATGTGCTGATCATAATGGCTGCCGGTAACGACGCGCTCAAGCAACGGGACAAGGTTTTTAACAAGCTCAAGAACGTCAATTTCCTGTAAGCGGCTTGAAGATGAATGAGCGCTAAAGGGCCGTCGCTCTTTCATAAGATAACATTCGAAGGCGCCCTAAACCTCGATTACTCAGAATCGAAGACCAACACCTACACTGAACTGAAGGTTGTGCCTTGTGTCCGGAGGGATAACTCCGGTTCCGTTAATGTCGAATGGTAGATTCGTGAAGCGCTCGCCGTATCGGACTATCACATCGCTCACATCAAATCGTATCAGGGTTCGCGCCGTCGGATAGAATTCAACGACACCGCCAAGGTCGACAGCAAGGTATGTCTTACGTTTAAACTCGGTATTGGTTGGGGCGTCCGGATCACGGTTGGTGACGAAAATATTATTGAATTGCATGAAGCCTGGCCTGACCTTGCCAAAAATTCCCACCTTTGCCGAACGCTTTCCGTACTTCAATCCAAAGAACGCTTGAGTCTTCTTGCCGCCAAGCTCGTCTTCTCGGAAGAAGTTGGCTTCGGCTTCCAGACTTGCGCTCGAGGTAAGATTCCAAGCTAATCGAGGACCGCCTCCAGGTTGTCCGCCGGCTATTCTACCTCCGAATCCCGGCCTTGCGATGTCGACGTCAGTTAGGCGGATGAAGGCGAACTGACCTCCGACCTCGAACCGTTTATCTAACTGCGCCTGTGCACTCGAGCTTATGAGGCCCAATGCGACGATGACTGTGATTGTGCTAATCAATAGCTTCATACTGCTCCTGTGATGCACGGGTATCTCATGCGTTGGAGACCGATATTACCACGAATGTTCGGCTGAAAAACCCAAGGGCGTGGAGCGCTCAGAGACTCACCTCATATCAAGCGCTGTACTTCGGAATCGGGAAAGTAGCATAGAGCGCATTGCGATAGAGCATAACTTAGTGATCGCTCTATGCTACTTTCCGTCAGATCATCACAGCTACAGAGGTTACCTCGGAGCTGCGCCTTACGGGAAAATACCGCGGACTCGTGTAGCTTCCGCTACTCTCTCTACTGCCAGGCAATAGGCGCCCGTGCGCAGATGCACCTTGTACATCTTCGCCTTCTCGTAGACTTCGTTGAACGCCTTGACCATCGTCTTCTCCAGATACTGATTGACTTCCTTATCGGTCCAGAAGAAGCCGTACTGATCCTGCACCCATTAGTCATTCGTTATTGGCCAATGACCAAGGACTAATGACCAAGGACTACTGACCAGAGACTACTGACCAGGGACTACTGACCCAGGTCATCCGCTTTCATCCGCCTGGTTGGTCGGCTATATTTCTTGCACGTCACCGCGGAGAGAGATATGAGCAACATCGAAACAAGGGACGTTGTTGAAGAACTCGCCAACAGCATCACGCACGGTATCGGATTGGCGTTAAGCGTGGTGGGGTTGGTAGCGCTGGTCGCGCTTTCGATCGTTCGGGGAAACGCCTGGCACATCGTCGGCTGCACAACATTCGGCGTCACACTCGTCCTTTTGTATGCGGCGTCGACTATGTATCACACGTTTCACACGCCACGTTTGAAACGAATCCTGAAGGTGTTCGATCACACTGCAATCTTCCTACTGATAGCCGGGACCTACACGCCGTTCACCCTTGTCAATCTTCGCGGCTTCTGGGGCTGGGTCCTGTTTGCGCTTGTGTGGGGCTTATGCGTTTTCGGCATCGTGTGGAAGCTGTTTCATGCCGAGCGATTCCCGATAGTCACGACGCTGCTCTACATCGCGATGGGTTGGGTCGTTCTAATCGCAGTCAAGCCGCTGTTGGCGGCTGTGCCGTTGTCCGGAATAGTGTGGTTGCTCGCCGGAGGGTTGTGCTACACCGTAGGGGTCCTCTTCTACGCAGTGAAGCGCGTCCCGTACAATCACGCAATCTGGCACGTGTTCGTGATGGGCGGAAGCATCTGTCACTACTTTGCGGTAATGTTCTACGTGCTCCCCGGCCGCTCGTGAAGGCTTTCCAGTTTGCGCAGCCTGCTGCCTTTAGGCTCAATCAAGATAAGGACTTTTAGTAACCGTTCAGCCGCGGCCATCGTCTTAGGCAGTGTTGATCGGGGTTTAGCGCGCGGTCAGCGATAGTTCTTTGCAAAAAACCACCGGAGAAATGGTCTGCGGGTTGATGAAATCGGCGAACAAAGATAGCGTTAAAGCGTTAATCAATGTCTGCCAAAACTGATCGACCTCGATAGTGCCAGCGAGTGCGATATAGAATTAGCCAGTCAGGATTGGAAGAGCAATCGCAGCAACATCCGGGACAATATCCCGCGAAGTCAGTGGAGCGTGGATTGAAGCAGGCCGATAACCGCAATGCCGGCAGCATGGCTCGTCAGGCCCTGGTTGGCGAATCTTCTGGGATCGATAGCGCCGATTTGGACCGGCGCAGCGAACCGCGGAAGAGTCGTGGCGATGACGCGCGCCCGGCGTTAGTCGGGGACGCTTCGATTGCGAGTTCGGACGCAGCCCCAATTTCGCATTACGAAAGCGCGGCCTCGAGTGAAGAAGACGAGTTGATCAGGGCCAGCCTGGCCAGTGATGAAGATGCCTTCGAGAAACTGGTTCGCCGCCACAGCCCGCGAGTGTTCAGTATCATCGGGAGCTTCTTCCGCCGCCGGGATCAGGTCGAGGACATCGCGCAGGAAGTCTTCTCGAAGGCGTATTTCTCCCTCGCCACATTCACCCTGGGCCGCTCGTTCGAGGCGTGGGTTGCGAGGATAGCGGTGAACGCGTGCTACGATCACCTGCGCGCTCAGCGGCGCCGAATCGAGCAGCAGTTGCCGCACGAAACGCAGCAGGAAGATGAGTGGTTCGAGTTGCAGATGCTCGAGGTCGCCCGCGATCGTCACGCGAGCTCGGAACGGCAACGCGATGCCGGAGAGATTGCCGAGCGTCTGTTGTCAAAGCTCGATCCGGAAGACAGGCTGGTAGTCATCCTTATTGACAGGGACGGGTTTTCGGTTAAGGAAGTGTCGGACATGACCGGTTGGGGGCAGTCGAAGGTTAAAGTCCGTGCGTTTCGAGCGCGCCGCGTTTTGAGGGCAGCAATGAAACGATTGGTTCTCAGCGGTGAGCGAATGCAGAGGAGCAAGAAGAAATGACCAATGAGTTGAAAGACGAAATGAGTTTGTCGTGTCGAAAGGTGCGAAAGCAATTCGGCCTGCTACACTCAAGCGCAAACGTGACACATTCGGCGAAGGCCGTAAATGCGCACCTGCAAACGTGCTCGAATTGCGCGGGCGAGTATCGGCTGTTCGCCTTGCAGCGCGCCACGCTGGATGCGGCTGCCTCGCCCGAACCGGTCACGCCCGATGAGCTATTCTTTAGTGGGCTTCGAGCTCGAATCGCTCGCGGGCCCGCGCTTCTCCCCTCGCGCCGCCCGGATGAATCGTGGACCGCGGCCTTGTTGTTGACTTCGCGCCAGCTTGTCCCGGCAATGGCGGTGCTGCTCCTGCTGATAATCGGCGCGACTGTGTTATGGAATCAGCCGGTTTCAGACGGAAGTCAAGCGGCGGTCCGGCCCAGAGAGCGAGTGATGTTTAGCGATTACTATGATTATCCGGCGCCCACGCGCGACGATGTGCTCGAAACGCTGGTAGCAGTCGAGGAGAAGTAAAAGATGGAAACCAAGACCAATAGCCAGACTAAGGCTCGACTCATTGTAGTCTCGGTATTTGTGATCGGCTTTGCCGCCGGGGCGTTGGCGCTGAATCTGTATCAACAGCTCTCGCGGTCCAGCGACCGGAACACGCCGCGCAGCGGAACCGAAATGCTTCTCAAACGAATGAACGACAAAGTGGGGCTCGCCTCAGATCAACAGGAACAGATAAAAAAGATACTGGATGAGACCGCTGACAAGTACAAAGATATCAGGAAGGAAATGGACCCGGTCGTTAAGCCCTTCGAGCCTCGATTCAACTCGGTCCGGCAGGAATCGCGCGATCGCATTCGCGCCCTGTTGACTGCGGATCAATTGCCGAAATACGAGCAGATGGTTGAAGAACACGACAAGATGCGCGAGCAGGAAAAAGAGCGATCAAAAAAGTAGAGAACCAGTAGAGAAATAAGACCGGTCCGTTTTGCGATTTGCCCCACACGTAAGGGTCCGCGACTTTGCTTCATTCAGCGGAACTTCCTTGCAAGATCAAGGGAATAGAAAAAGAGACTCAGACTAATGAAAAAACCTATTGCTGTTTCACTTGCTGTGCTCGTCCTCATAATGAACCCGTTTGCGCTTGTCGGATCCGGCGTGGCGCACGCGCAAGCGCTCATCGAATTGCGCGGCACGGTGATCGACGAAACGAACGCTTACATTCCCGCTGCTCCGGTTGTACTCGACGACGGCAAGGGACAGAAATATTCGGCGACGGCCGACGACCACGGGCGTTACCGCTTTACGGTCAAACCCGGGGAATACACGCTGACCGTCGAAGTCGAGGGGTTCGCAACCTTCACACAACAGATCGACCTCACATCGAAGCCGGCCGCTCCCTTTGACGTGAAACTCAAGGTAGCGCTCGCGGAGAAAGTTGAAGTAACCGACAACTCCGCGTCGATTTCCACCGAGCCCGACAAGAACCTGTCTGCGATCACGCTTACAGAAAAGGACCTGCAGGCGCTCCCCGACGATCCCGACGAATTGCTTCAGACCCTGAAGCAAATGGCGGGCGCCGCCGGCGGCGGCGATGATGCAGCCGTCTACGTCGGAGGATTTCGCGAGCGTGGCCAGCTTCCTCCCAAGGAAGCGATACTGCGAATAAACATAAATCAAAATCCTTATTCGGCCGAGTATTCGGAACGCGGCGATACCAGAATCGAGATCATAACCAAGCCCGGCTCGGATACCTTTCACGGCGGCTTCAACTTCAGCTTCAATGATGAGTCGCTCAATGCGCGCGA
>DATNBZ010000126.1:0-5277 GCA_035607285.1 Blastocatellia bacterium
TCTCTTGAGGGGCCTGGGAGAGTTCGATCCGCCTACACCGCCGACTCAGCGATTCGGAGACGTTGCGCCGTCAAATGTTTTCTACAACTTCATCGACCGAATGGCGGTGTTGAACATTACGCTGGGGTGCACTCCCGATCACTTGAGTTACTGCCCGGGCGATCCGGTAACGCGAGCGCAGATGGCCGCGTTTCTGGTCAGAGCCTTCGGCTTGTAAGCCGGAGCGACTGGCTAAAGCATGGTCTCAAGGACGTGTCGAGACATGAAAGATTTCATGTAGGGGCGGCCCTCCGTGGCCGCCCCTCGGTTGCAAGCCAGATCGCATTCGGCAAGAGGGGCGGCCACGGAGGGCCGCCCCTACATGTGGCGCTTTAGCGCCCAGACAGTGGAAGTGCTCGAGGAACCGCGATCGATAATTACAGTTGCAAGAATGGCCTCTCATAAATAGAATCTTCGATCGACCCCCAGGAGTTGTTCAACCGCAAGTTGTGCCGCCTCTCAGGACAATAAGCTGCTGAACTTAACACGTTAGTAGCGACAGCGGTTCCCGGTCGCACTAAGAATAAGTTTGGAAGGAATGACAAGATGTCTGACAGATTCAGCGCTATCTACAAATCGTTTTCGCCTCGAGTTCATCGGACTGCGGTGACCTGGATGTTGGCGCTTTTTTGTGTCGCACTTGGAATTGCCGGACCGGTCCTGATACGCCAACACCGAAGCCCTTCCGCGGGCAACGCCGTGACCGCGAATTCGGCCGGTGGTTCGCGCTCTGAAGGCACCTTGCGGTCTCGCGCTTCAAGCCAGGCGCAACCGACGGCAGAGCCTTCTGCTGAATCTGTTAATCAAGAAACGCCAGTCGGCGAACCTTCCGGAAGCATCGAGAAGCAAGTTGCCGGAAAAGCTGCGGCCGGGCACGTCGAGCAATCGACGGTCGCAGTTGTTACCGAGAGCGCGACCATCTCCGCGACGCAAGTGAATGACGGCCAGTCCGGTGGCTCCGAAGTCGCGACAAGCAATCGACCCGCCCGTACGGAGGTTCCCGGGCCACCCCCCGTCTTCTCGATCATGAAGACCGATGAGGTCAAGAAGAAATTGGCGGACGCTACCGCGCCTAGAACAGTAACGGACTTAGCTGAATTGCGTGACGCCGTTCAAGGGGAGCAGGGAGATCAGGAAGAAGAGGCGCGCGAGCGCAAGGAGCGAACCGTAAGGAGAATGCTGGCCGCGGGAGCGAAGGGCCCCACCGGCAGCACGTCACAGGAGCCGGCGATCTCCGGACCTTCTAAAGAAGAGCTGGCTGCAAAGGGACTGGACGGCATATCAACTGACATCGTGGGAGTCATACCCTCTGAGTACAACGGAGATGTGCGCGACTTGCCTTCGGTGCCTGTGAACTTTCGAAGCAACGAATTTGAAGTGGAAAAGCCTATGGACCCGGCAAAGCTTGCTGCGGGGGCGAAGGCTTCCACTGAGCCTTTTATCAACGTTCCACTCGCACCGATGCCCAGCCCGCTTCAGAACTTTGCGGGGTTGAGTTTCAACAGCGCGGTTACGGGGGGAACGGCGGGCGCCGGATGGCCGCCGGATGTCAACGGCGATGTCGGCTTGAACCACTACATTCTTTCGGTAAACGATGCCTACGCCATTTACAACAAGACCGGGACTCAACTCGCTGCGTTTACCGAGAACTCCCTGTGGTCTGGCGCGGGAACGGGAACCCCATGCGACGCAAATAATTTTGGCGACCCGGTGGTGGTCTACGACCAGTTTGCGGATCGATGGATTCTCACACACTTTGCTTTCGCAACGGTCAGCAACAATCCGGTCGCGCCGTACTATGAATGCTTCGCGATCTCAAAGACCAATAATCCGGTGACGGGCGGCTGGTGGCTTTATGCCGTGAAGATGGATACCGGCGCCGCCGGACAGCCTCCCGCCGCGACACTGGCCGACTATCCCAAGTTCGGCAACTGGAACGACGGATGTCTCTACATGGCCGCCAATGGATTCGGCAGCAATGGCGCGGCATTCACGGGTGTAGTATTTGCCTCGTTCAATAAGGCGGATATGGAGAGCGGCGCGGTGCTCAGAGGAGCCCTCGGCTTCACAGTCACCCAAAATATTTTCACCATGATCCCCAGCAACATTAGCGGCGCGACAGCAGCGGCTTCCTTGCCGACTGCCGGCACGCCTAACTACTTCGTCTCGGAATCGACCTCTATCTTTGCGTTGGAGGTGAGAAAGTTTACGCCGGGCGCCAACTGCACGGGCGGCTCGCTGGGCGCGGCAACCATAATTAACCAGGCGACCTATGGCACCAGCCTCGGGAATGTGGTACCGCAGCCACCACCCGCCACCGCGTCTCACAATCTCGATACGCTCGACGACCGCTTGATGCAAAAGGTTCAGTATCGCCGCGTCGGCGCCGCCGAATCCTTGTGGGTGACTCAAGATACGCGCACGGCCGGCGCCACGGTCCGCCCGCAGTGGGCGCAGATCAATGTCAACGGTGGTACCGTTTCAACGTCGCTCGTTCAGACGCAGATTTACGCGCCGGATGCGACCCTCTACCGTTGGTTGCCGAGCATTGCAGCAGATAAGCAGGGCAACGTCGCGCTGGGCTACAGCACCTCGAACGCCAGCAGCCCGAACTTCCCAAGCATCGCTTATTCGGGACGGCTAGTCGCAGATGCGCTCAACCAGTTGCCGCAGACCGAAGTCCAGCTCATTGCAGGCACCGGCCCGCAGACTACGACATCCACGGGCTCCGCGATTCATCGCTGGGGCGATTACACTTCGATGAGTGTTGACCCGGCGGACGACTGCACGTTCTGGTACGCGGGGATGTACTACACGAACGTCGGCGCGGACGCGACCAGGAACTGGAACACGCGCATCGGTTCGTTCAAGTTTCCCGGGTGCACCAGCGCCTGCGCAACAATCACCGGAACCGTGAGCGGCGGAGGAACCATTTGCAACGGCAGTTCATCCACCGTATCCGTAGACGTGACCGGCGGCACTGCGCCTTACACGGTCAAGCTGACTAACAACGCGCAGGTTCAAACCGGAAGCGCCGCACAAACACACTTCGACTTCACGGTCAGTCCGACCACGACTACTGTTTATCAACTCGATACCGCCTCGAGCCACGACAATGGAAGCTGTCCCTTGACCAATAGCGGAAGCGCGACCGTAACAGTAAATCAGCCGCCGACGCCGGCGACTGTAGGCGGCAATCAGACGATTTGTGCTCTGGGGACGACGACTGGTCTTGGTGGTAACACTCCAACTTCAGGAACGGGCACCTGGACGGTTGTAAGCGGAGGCGCAGGAAGCTTCAACAACATTCACACTCCCGGCACGACATTTACACATACCAGCGGAGCGGGTCCCGTGGTGCTGAGATGGACAATCTCGAGTCCGCCCTGCACGGATTCAACCGCTGATGTAACGATCACCATAAAGACACAACCAACTGCGACGGTCGGCGGAGCGCAGGCCGTCTGTGTGAACGGAACAACTGCCGGGCTCGGAGGCAACACGCCCGGGGCAGGAATGACGGGCGCGTGGTCTGTCGTAAGCGGAGGAACCGGGACCTTCAGCAATACGAGCACGCCTAACGCTACCTTCACTCATACGGGTGGAACAGGACCGATAACACTGAGATGGACTGTCTCCAACGCGCCCTGCACGAACGCAACCGCGGATGTGACGGTCACGATCAACCAGCCTCCGGCGACGCCGACGATCACTCCGAATCCGGCTTCGGTATGCGCCGGGTCAACGGGCAATATCGCGAGCGGTCCGGTGGGGGCGAGCAGTTACATGTGGTCGATCACAAACGGAACGATCACGAGCCTCAATACTACTCAGGCAATCACCTACACCGCGGGCGGTTCGGGCAGTGTAACGTTGAACCTCACAGTGACGAACGCGAATGGTTGTAGCGCCGCCAACTCACTGATGGTGACGATCAAGCCGATCGGACTCGACGTAGATCACCAGAGCTTTCCAGGCAACGGTGGAACAGGCACGGTGAACGTCGCGCCGTCCGATCTTTCCTGCGCATGGACGGCGAGCACCAGCGCTACGTACATTCACATTACGTCCGGCAGCGCGGGTGTAGGCAACGGCTCCGTTATGTTTACAGTAGATTCGAATCCCGGCCCGAGCATTCGCAGCAACACGATCCTGATCGGCGGGCAGACGTTTACGGTTTATCAGGGCATAGACTTTCTTGATGTGCCGTCCAGCGATCCGTTCTACACCGTAATCGGCCAGCTTGCGGCTCGAGGAGTCACGCTTGGATGCGGAGGCGGGAACTACTGCCCGAACGACCCTGTGACTCGCGAGCAGATGGCGGCATTCATCATGCGATCGAAGGGTGAGTTCAATCCGCCTACGCCCGGGAGCCAGCGATTCACGGATGTGCCACCGGCAAATCCGTTCTACAGCTTCATCGATCGGCTGGCGGTATTGGGAATTACGCTTGGATGCAACCCCCCGAGCAACACTATGTACTGTCCGTCGAGCGCGGTGACCAGAGAGCAGATGTCGGCATTCATCATGAGAGGGTTGGGCGAATTCAGTCCGCCGCCGCCTGCCACTCAGCGATTCAGCGATGTGCCGCCTTCAAATGTGTTCTATGACTTCATCGACCGCATGGCGGTGTTGAACATCACATTGGGTTGTACGCCCGATCATTTGATGTACTGCCCGAATGATTCGGTGACGCGAGCGCAGATGGCGGCGTTCCTGGTGCGGGCTTTCAATCTGTAAGGCAGCGCGGCGATCGCCTGATCATCGATGAGTAATCAACAGGGACAGACAGGATGAACAGGATAGAAGCGAGAGTCTTTTTGCGTCATTCCCTATCCTGTGAATCCTGTCCATCCCTGTTGAAGCTCTTATGTATTGGCGGGTCTTCGCTTGCTCAGAAGGGAGAACAAGTGAAAGCGTCATCGATGAGTAATCAACAGGGATAGACAGGATGAACAGGATAGAAGCGAGAGTCTTTTGCGTCATTCCCTATCCCGTGAATCCTGTCCATCCCTGTTGAAGCTCTCATGTATTGGCGGGTCTTCGCTTCCTCAGAAGCGAGAACAAGTGAAAACGTCATCGATGAGTAATCAACAGGGACAGACGGGATGAACAGGATAGAAGCGAGAGTAATCAACAGGGATAGACAGGATGAACAGGATAGAAGCGAGAGTCTTTTTGCGTCATTCCCTATCCTGTGAATCCTGTCCGTCCCTGTTGAAGCTCTCATGTATTGGC
>DATNBZ010000139.1:0-4342 GCA_035607285.1 Blastocatellia bacterium
GTGCCCATTAACGAATCGCTTTTCGGGATCTTAACAGACATCAGAATGCTCGAATTGACGAACGCGGATTTGCCGGTGCTGAGTCAGTTGGCCCTCAGAGCTCCCGGCACCAATCAGCATTCTCATGCGGTCGGCCAACTGGCCGAAGACGCTTGCCGCGCCATTCGGGCGAATGCGCTATTGGCGAGGGACGGCGCGCTCTACCATGATATCGGCAAAGTAGCTGCACCTGAGCATTTCGTGGAAAATCAGAGCGGCGACAATCCGCACGATCGCCTCAAACCAATTCAGAGCGCGAAAATAATTACGAGTCACGTAACCTACGGATTGCGTATGGCGAAGGAGATCGGACTACCAAAGCGAATCGCTGATTTTATTCCTCAGCATCACGGGACCCGCACCTTGTACTTCTTTCTGCGCAAGGCAGAAGCGCAGTCAAACGGAGCTGGGATCAACGAAGCCGACTTTCGCTATCCCGGGCCCAAGCCACAATTCAAGGAAGCCGCCATCCTCATGCTGGTTGATTCCGCGGAAGCCGCGGCTCGCTCCCTGGCGCATCCAAACGCGGAAAACATACGCACGATCGTAGCCAGAATCTTCGACGCCGTCCTCAGCGACGGACAATTAGATGAATCAAAACTGACGCTGCGCGAGCTGAGCGAGGTGCGCGAGGCGATCGTGAACTCTTTGATGGCAATTTACCACCCGCGCATTGTCTACCCGGGGTTCAATGCGGCACTGCCGGCTGAAGACGGGCAAAAGGCGTCACGGTCTACTTATGAACGAGCTGCCGATGTCCCCATCAATCCATCGGGTGAAGTCGAAGACGAAGCGATTCCGCAGGGTGAGCCCTGAGGGTGCGCACACCTCTGGCGTGCCGTTTCGATTGGCCCACCGCGCACCGGAGCAGTGCGTACCGTCAGAGTTGAAGACGAACAGTTTTAGATCTTTCCGCTTAGCTTTTGATAGGTTACTGATAAATCTTCCGGCAGGACACGCGTTTCACCGACCGTCGACATGAAGTTCGTGTCGCCTCCCCAGCGGGGAAGGATGTGCATGTGGAGGTGATCCGCCACTCCAGCCCCCGCGACTTTCCCAAGGTTCATTCCGACGTTGAATCCCTCAGGGTTATAGACATCGATCAGCGCTCGTTGAGATCGCTTCACCAGATCCATCATTTCATCGGTCACCTCTTTCGGGGCCGCCGACAAATGTCCAAGATGCTCGTTGGGCGCGATCATCAGGTGACCGCTGGTGTAGGGGTATTTGTTGAGAATTACGAAGTTGTGCAGGCCGCGATAAACAACCAGGCTGTCGGCATCAGGGGCGGGATTTTTCTGCGCTTCACAGAAGATGCAGGCGTTTTGAGGCTGGCCGGGGCTGGTATTCGTGATGTACTCGAGTCTCCAGGGGCTCCACAGTCTATCCACAACGCGACCTGTATTCGGATCTGACGAGAGAGGCGAAAATCACAAGGGATTCTCGTTGATTAACTCCTTCAACTCTTTTCCAGCTTTGAAATAGGGCACGCGTTTGGCGGGAATGTTGACCGGCTCTCCAGTCTTCGGATTGCGGCCGCGCCGGGCGCCGCGTTCACGCACGCGAAAGCTACCAAAGCCGCGCAGCTCGATTTTCTCACCGTGATTCAGACTGTCGATAATACTCTCGAAAACGATCTCAACGAGTCGTTCGGCATCTTTCTTGGTTAGTTCGGCGGCGTCGGCGACGTCGTTGACCAGATCCGCTTTAGTCATGCAATCACCTCGCTAAGGAAGAGCAACTGTAAGTTAGCGACCTGACTCAAAGTCCAGCTCGGTACGCAGATTGGAAATTATACCTTACCTTAGCAGAACGCGGCAGCGGCATCAAGACCAGAAACCATTGCATAGCAGCGTTTACGGGAAAACCGAAGCGACCGTCGCCGGAACGTCATTGCTCCGATCAATTCCTTCCCCTGCTACTCATCGCCGGTGTCTTCGCCGCCCTTACTGGGATTGAAAAAGTCCGCCAGTTCGGCCAGAGAAGCCATCCCGCCACCAGCTTGCGACGTGTAAATCTTGGTTTCCACAATGGGATCGTCACTGCTCACTGCGCGCGCCGACAGACCAATTTTCTTGTTCTCAGCGTCGACGCGGAGGATACGAAACTCCATTTCCTGGCCGAGCTGAACGACGTCTTCAGGCTTGGCCACACGGTCCTCCGAGAGTTCGGAGATATGACAGAGACCTTCCAGGTTATCCCCCAATTCTACGAAGGCGCCAAAGCTCGCAAAGCGGGCAATTTTCCCTTTCACCACGTCACCGGGTTTGTGGCTGGCGACAAACTCATTCCACGCGTTCGGCTCGAGATCCTTCATTGACAGGGACATTCGTCTATTGTCGGGATCGATCCCGGTAATGACGGCGTCAACCTGTTGACCTTTCTTCAGCACCTCGCCCGGATGTTTGATTCGGCGCGACCAGGAAATATCCGAGACGTGGACCAAACCGTCGATGCCTTCTTCAATTTCAATGAAGGCTCCGAAATCGGTCAGGTTGCGGACCCGTCCATGAACATGAGCGCCAACTTGATACCGATCGCTCAGAGTCTTCCACGGATTCTCCTGAACCTGCTTCATACCCAGGCTGATCCGTCTCGCCTTCGCGTCCACGCCCAGAACCTCGACATCTACCGTATCGCCCGGGTTAACCAGCTTGCTCGGATGCTTGACGCGCTTGGACCAACTCATTTCTGAAACGTGAACCAGTCCTTCGACACCAGGTTCGAGCTCTACAAAAGCGCCATAGTCGGTAACACTGGCGATCTTTCCGGTTATCCGGGTCATCGGCGGAAAGCGCTCCTCGATACTCTCCCATGGGTCAGGCAGAAGCTGCTTGTAGCCCAGGGAAACGCGCTCGCGACCGCGGTCAAATCGCAGAACCTTCACCTGAACCGTGTCGCCAACCTTGAACAGTTCACCGGGATTCTGCAGCCGGCCCCACGACATATCAGTGACGTGCAACAGTCCATCGACCCCGCCGAGATCGACGAAGGCGCCATAATCGGTAAGGTTCTTAATCTGTCCTTCAACGATGATATCTTCTTCAATCTGATCGAGGGTCTCTCCCTTTTTGCCGGCATTGCGCTCCTCGAGGATAGCCTTGCGCGACAGCACCACGTTCGATCGTTTGCGATTGAGTTTGATTACCTTGGCTTCAATCTCGCGGCCACGAAGAGAATCAAGATTGCGTAACGGGCGGACATCGACTTGCGAGCCCGGCAGGAAGGTCGGGATACCATCAACATCGACGCGCAAACCACCCTTGATTCGTTCGATTACTTTACCCTTGACCGAAAGGCCCTCGTTGAAGGCTTTCTCGAGGTCGTCCCAGGCTCGCAGGCGAACTGCATCAGCGCGCGAAAGGATCGGAAACCCTTCGCCGCTCTCCATGTTCTTTACCAGCACATCGACTTCGTCACCGCGTTTGACGGTGATTTCGCCGTTCTCCATAAACTCGTTCTGGCTGACGAGGCCTTCAGACTTATAGCCGAAGTCAATCACTACGCCGCGTTCAGTGATACCGACAACGGTGCCGCGCACCACTTCGCCTTCCTGGAGAGTCGATTGCTCCTGCTCAAATTGATCGAGCATGCTACCGAAGTCTTCGCCGGATGGGCGCGGTTCATCTTCGCCGGCCGTGTCGGTTGCCGCCGCAGTTGTTTCCGCCGCCGAATCAGACTCGCTCGAGTCACTGCTCGGCGATGTCATTTCCGCGGTCGAATTATCGGTTGCAGTTTGATTGTTTGTTGAAGGTTGGTTTGGATCGGTTTCACCGATCGCAGTTACAGGTTGTTCCGTGGCCATGCATACTCCCTAATCGTATTCGCGTAGCGCGACGAGCGATCGGCGCGCCTTTCCGGCATTCGACCAGTACTCCGCTGAATAATCAGCGAGTGTACCTGTTTGTGATTGGTCGGAGAATAAGAGGGGGAGGATGCGAGCCTAGGAGTTTGAAATGAGGGTTGTCGTTTCGAGTTCCGTCGTGCCCGTAGTCTCCCGCGCTGGTCCGACTATCACCGATCGCGTGACCGGAATAGTTCGGAATTTACACGGCGCTATACTGAGTGTCAAGGCGACTGCGCAGATTTGCGCATCCCAATTATTACCAAAAGCTTAACGCCGTTCACTCATAGTACCCTCGACGCCCCGCGGCACCACGTAAACTCCGGCTGAGTGCGAACCAACAAACAATGTATTTTGATCGCGCGGATCGAGCGCTAGAGCCCAGATTCTGAAGCTGGGCAAACGATGCTCTCGCGCGTCAATCCGAACCCATGACGTGCCCGAGTCACTTGAGCGATA
>DATNBZ010000147.1:0-31659 GCA_035607285.1 Blastocatellia bacterium
GGAATACATCAAACCGGCCTTCTGCCATTTTCCCAGCTCCATCAGATGATCGGCGAACTGACCCTTTAGCGCTCGGATCCCGGCATCGCCAAGCTTCGCCTTTAGACGCCGTCGAAGAAACCGCCGGAACATCGGATGAAAGCTGTATTCGTCGGCGTCGCCGGTTTCAATCTGCGAGATGAACAGGTTGCTGCGCTGCAGTGACGAAAGCATTTGATAGGCGCGTTCGACTGGCAGGACGCAACTGGCGGCCGCATGATCGATGCGATTGAACAACGACAGTTTGAGCAACGTGTCTACGATCTCCGGGGTCTCGAACTGAAGCACTTCTTCGGCGAAGTAGTCGAACACTTCCTGTTCGCTTCGTTTCAGGACTTCGAGAAACTCGGCTTGCCCGATTTGATGATTGCTTCCCGAGTGATGCTCGAGAGCCTGAACGATTAACTGGACTCCGGTGGCCCAACCGTGAGTCCGTTCGTAGAACTGAGCGATAAGATCGGGACCGAGCTTGTTGTCAGCCGCGTCGAACAGGCGTTCGACTTCCGCTTGTGTGAATGATAGTTCCTGACGGCCCAGCGTTGCGACGAGGCCTTTGCTGCGCAAGCGCGTGACCGAGAGGTTCGGCATCGATCGCGTTGCGATCATGATATGCAAGACATCGGGCGCGTATTGAATCAAGCGGTCGACGGCGGCAGCGATTTGCTCGCTTGAATCGATATGATGATAGTCGTCCAGAACGAGAATGATCTTCTCGTCGACCTGCTCGCTGATTTCATTAACCAACGCGTCGACAAGCTGATCGGTCTTCGAGGCCAGGCCTTCAGTTTCGGAAATCAGGCCCAACACGACGTCGCCAAACTCCGGATACATCGTGCGAATGCCGTACACGACATATCCGATGAAAGCGGCCAGATCCAGGTCTGAGCGGTCGATTTGATACCAGACGAAGGGAAGGCCTGACGAACGGACGAAATCGGCAACCAGCGTGGTCTTTCCGCAGCCGGCGTCCGCGCAAATCACCGTAGCGGGCTGGTCGAGAAAAGTGCGCAACCGTTCGATCAGTCGCATGCGCGGAAGAACACGCCGACCCAATCGCGGGGGCAGCAGTTTCGTCTTGAGGATGAACTGTGGAAGCATGAATATTGAGGATTGCGGATTGAGGATTGCGGATTGGGGAGGGAAGCCTCTGTTCCCTCAATCCGCAATCCTCAATCCGCAATCCGCAATTCCTGCCCTTTGGCTGCGCGGCGCGAGAATGGAACTCAACCACGGGGAGTCCAGCGCGTATCGGCGGCACAAACCCGCGAGCGATGGATGAAACCGTTCTTCTGTCGCAACGAAATACCCGTAATCGAAGCGCTCAGCCAGTTCGGCGAATTCGCCCAGCGCGAGCCTCCCAGCTTCGACGTCACGTTCGCACAACGCTCGCGCCTTCAGATAACAACCGATCGCCAGATAGTAGTTGCACTGGAGCCGGCGGAGCAAGGGCTCGCTTGCATTTGCTTCGTCGATGGCGCTCATGTCGCCGCGCTCGAGAAGCACTCGGCCTCGCATTTGGCGCGCGAGAGCCAGTTCGATCTCGTGCCCGTTTTGTCGGCGCTCGACTACCATCGCGTCGATCAGATCGAGAGACCGATCCAGCCGGCCCCTTCGCATCTCCAGCAGCGTGCGTTCGTAGTTCAGATCGGACTTGGCGGGATCGGCGCCGGCGTCGAGATATTCGCGCAGCGCTGCTTCGTATAGCTCGTCGGCGCCATCGAAATCGCCGCGTTCGCGGGCGATGTTTGCCTTGGCTTCGATGATGCGAGGGACAAAACCGCGAACACTGAATACAGCCGCCAGCTCGTCGGCGCTCGCCAGATCGCCCTCGGCTTTGTCCAACTGGCCAAGCGCCGTATAGACCGCGGCGCGGTTGATGTAGAGCAACAGCGAATCCGGGTGCAGGGCCCGGCGGGCGCTCGGCGCTTCAGAGATCGGACTCCTCGAGAAATACCTTAGCGCGGCATGAAAGTTACCTTCCATGAACGCCGGGAGCGCAAGGTTGTGAGAGATCGATCTCACCAATCTAACGTCGCCGGCTTCGTGAGCAAGCTGAAGGGCCTCCTCCATTAGATTGTTGGCCTCGGTATATCGCCCTTCGAAAACGCGAACCGCGCCCACTACATTCTTTATTCGAGCCGAGAGCGCCGCCTCATCAGGCACGTTGTCGGTCTCGCGAGCGCATCGCTCGGCTGCTTCAGCCTGGGAGATTGCTTCTTTGAAATTGTGTTCGCGAATCGCGGTATGAGCGAGCCCGGTGAGCGCTGCGGCTTCGACGGCTCGATAACCCGTCAGCCGCGCCGCTTCCAGCGCAGATTTGAAAAAGGCCTCGGCCGCTTTCGAGTCGCCTTCAATTATCCGAATCTCGCCCATGAGATTGTAAAGCTGCGGATGCTGGTCGAGAGTCTCGCGGCTGAACCGCGAGAGGTATGAACTCGTCGCGCGCGTAAACCCGACCGCCAGCGAGGGCCGCTCCGCGGTAAGCAAAGTTCGAGCGGCGCTGGCTTCGTCGCCCCCTTTGAAGAAATGCTCCAGCGCCCGCGCCCATTCTTCCTGGGACGCGTAATAGCAGCCAAGCCGGCAATGGATATCACTGTACTGTTCGGGTGTGATTTCTTCTTTAAGTTGTTTCCGCAGGAAGTCGCGAAACAGGGGATGATAGACGTAAGTGTCACTCTCGCCCGCAAGCCGGGTAAGGAAAACATTCTCACGCACCGCCGCCTGGAGTGTCTCGGGGGTGACGTTCAAACCGAGCGCTCCGTTTAGAATCTCGCAAGTCAGATGAGTCGGCAGCGACGAGCGAATCAGAAGCTCACGCATCGGCAAAGGCTCGGCCCGATACACTCGGTTGGCGAAGTAGTCGAATATCTCATTTTCAGACTGCGTGATGATGTCTTCTATTTCCTGCCCCCTAAGCGAAGAATCCGCCGCCACCGCCTTGCGGATTATTTGGAGGCCTGCAACCCAGCCCTGGGTCCATGCCAGGAGCCTGTCGAGAGTATTCGAGTCATCAAGCACACCGCGGAATAACGAAGCGACTTCGCCGGGGCTGATTGCCAGCGCGCGATCGTCGATCTGATCCATCGTCTGCTTGCTGCGCATTCGGGAAAATGTGAACCCGGGCGCAACTCGGGCGAGCAGGATGAAGTGAATGTTATTGGGCAACAACTGCAGGATGCGGTAGAAGACCGGGGCGCTCCAATCGGCCGAGAATGTGTGATGTACGTTATCGAGCACGACGATCAGTTCCTGCTCGACCGCCTCCGCTAATTCGTAGATGAAAAGATCGGCGAGTTGATCGGCGTGTGAGCCGCCGCCCGAACTCAGCATATTGAGCGTGCTGTGCCCGAAATCCGGCGCCGCCTGCCGGATCGCTCCGACGAGGTATCGGAAGAACACGGCGATATCGGAGTCGGCCGCGTCGAGATCGTACCAGACTGCAGGCGTATCTACGGCGTCCAGGAATTGCGCTGTCAAGGTCGTCTTACCCCAGCCTGGTCCCGCGCAAATAAAACTGGCGCTCAATTCGAGGTTCGAGCGAAGCCGCTCGATCAGCCGTTGGCGCTTGATCAGATTCGAGCCCAGATCGGAACTCAAGTCGGGCCGGCGCAGCTTGCTGTCGATGAACTTCATTATCTTTGCGTTACGCGTGGAAAAAAAGCGCGGCGTCCCTCCCCAGAAAAACGCCGCGCTTGCTAAATGGCCGCTCGTTGAGCGCCTGGCAACTCAGTAAAGCAAGTAACTTACTCCGCCGAGCGCAGGACCAACTTAACAGCCATAGGTTGAAAAAACCTTGAAAGCTCTTCGAGCCGATTCAGACCAAATCCGCGAGATCGTTCCGCGCCGAAGCTGCGAGCCTCGCAATACGAACGGGCGTCGCGATAAACGGACAGTCAAAGCCTTGCGCGCTGACAAGCGGAAGCAAAAGCCTTCGTCCATCCATGCTTGTTGCTGGCGATGATCTCGCCATCTCCCACTTCCTCTGATTCATGTAGGGGTGGCCCTCCGTGGCCACCCCAGACTGAAACCCCGAAAACTGGGGTGGCCACGGAGGGCCACCCCTACATGGCCGGCAAAGCGCCAGGCATGGCCGGCAAAGCGCCAGGCATGGCCGGCAAAGCGCCAGGCATGGCCGGCAAAGCCCCAGGCATGGCGGCAAGATCCACCTCTACCGCGTGGCTTGCTGCAACGCCACTGCGGCGGCGGCGAGGTCGAGCCGGGTTATTGAATCCGTCGGCCGGAAGTAGCCCGACGACGCGCGCATCAGGTTATGTGATATGGCGACGCTGACGTAGCCGCGCACCTGGGCGGGAATTAGATTCCAATCCGAAAGTCCCGGGTTCGCAACAGCCGCGGCCTGCGCTTCCTGGTCCAGCCCCAGCGCCTTCACAAGCGCCACCGCAACTGAAGTCCGATCGATTCGCGCTTGTGGATTGAAGGTCGATCCCGTCGTTCCCATCAGATCACCGAACGGAGAGCGAGAGACGCTTTCAATAAAGATCGCGTTGAAATCCCTGGGTTCGTCCGAGAACGACGGTGAGTCAGGCAAATATTGCGGAACACGCGCTCCGGCGCCCAATGTCAGCGCGCGCGCAAAATCAAGCCGCGTTGCGGATGAACTGCCGTCGAAGCTCCCCGACACCGCAGACAACAAGCCCGTTCGCAGCGCTCGAGTTGCCGCCGCGCGGTCACCCGTCGAAAGCTGATCCAGCCCATCTACAGAATACCTCGCGCGGATGATTTCAACCGCTATGATGACTTGTTGAGCCGCGCCCAACTGGTCGTTTGCTATGTTAACCCGCCACATGCCGGGCGCGGGATCGGTGAGTGTGACGCCGGTCTTCTTCAAGGCAGCCAGCCCCAACAATCCCGGCGAGGCCAGCGTCGCCGTGTAACCGGGGCCGCTCACCGTAGAGTTGAGGAGGCTTCTTACCGAACCGTTTTGGAGCCACGCCACCTGGACCGTTGCGAATAGCGCGTCGACCGGCATGTTGAAAGACGTCGAGTAGTTCGAACCCGGGGCAACCGTTCCCGTTGATCCGGACAATTGACTTCGCGAGTAACTGACTCCGGCGTCGTCCAGGCTGGATCTGAAGCCCCCATAATTCCCGCCGAGCGCGGCCTGTCGGACCGCGGCATAGGTATTCAGATTTCCCGCGCCGACTTCGTACCTTGAGTAGCCGAGCATCGGCGTCGCGGTCTGCTGAAGAATCTGACTGATCTGATCTACGCCCAATCGCGGGTTAGCTTGCAGCATCAGCGCGATGGTTCCCGCCACTTGCGGCGCGGAGAAGCTGGTGCCCGAGCTGCAGGTATAACGAGGCAGGTAGGAGGACGGCACTACTTGAAGGTCATTGTCCGGCGACGCAAGCCCGGCACTCAGCCCGGCTGTTGCGACGACGTTGACTCCCGAGGCGCGAGCCGAAACAACCGACTCGCCCGGTGCGACTAACGTGGGGTGATAGACACCGTAGCCGGCCGCGCCTCGCGAGGAATAACTGGAAAGCGATCCTCTCTTGTTGACCGAGCCAACGCCGATCACCCACGGCGCGACCGAGTAGGGGTTGAGCGAGTTCGGCTGGTCGCCGCGATTGCCCGCCGAGAAGACAACCGAAATCCCGGCGTCGTGCATGATCTTTGTAGCTATGTTGACCGGATCGTTGCTGTCGAAGACGCCGGCTGTGCCGAAGCTGCAGTTCACTACGCGGATGTTCATATCCGCGCGATGCGAGAGGATGTAGTCCATCCCCGACAGCACGAAGAAAAGATTCGCATCGCCGCCTGATACTCCGAAAAGCCGGGCTCCGGGAGCGATCCCTCCATAGTAGCCGCCCGATGCCGCGCCCGTTCCGGCGATCACTCCAGCCACGAATGTGCCGTGACCCATAACCGGATCAGCGTTGTTTAGTCCCTCGACAACCTGTGGATAGAGGAACGTGGGTGAGCTTCCCTGCAGGTCGGCGATGCGCGCGTTCTGGATCACCTGAGATCCGTAGCCCAGATCCGGATGCGTCGCATCGATACCGGTGTCGAGCACCGCAACGGTAATGCCCTGGCCGGACAACGGCACGCCGCCATTGCGCTGCGTCAGTCTTCGATCGCTGATCACTTTGGTCTGGCCGGTCAGTATCCGCGTATCATGAGTGAAGAACTCAAACGTCTTGTTCGAGTAGATTGTCCTGATGGAAGGAAGTGTCGAGAGCGCAGCGATCTGAAACTTGTTAGCGTTGACCATCACCATCGGCAGGTTGTTGAAAATCGTCCCACCGGTAATGCCGGCCGCGCGAATCGAGTCGAAATCCGAAGCCGTCGGCATTCGATAGAAGACCAGGAACACATTGACCGCGCTCGAATCAGGAAGGGTATTGAGCAACCATGCAAGCTCGGGATCAAGGCTTCGGATGCCGCTCGAAACTCTGGTGCCCGGAACAACGTCATCCACCCCCGTGTAAGTCAGCGCGTCGGCGCCGGTCATCAAGATGCAATCGGCGCCGCTGATTGATACGCCCTCGGCGCCCTGCAGTATCACGCTATCGGCGCCCGTTATTGGCACACCGTCGGCGCCGCTTATTGCTACGCCATCGGCGCCCTGCAGCGCCACACCTTGACCTGCCGTAAATAAGACACCTGCGAAGGCGATGATTGATGATTGGAGAATTAGGAGTGCTGAAAAGAGAATAACAACGACCGGGGAGTACGTTTTTCTCATCTGTCCTGCCTTATGCGGGTGTGTTCACAGGATTCTTCGTTGTTTCAGGGTGTTTCGTTGACGCCACTATTATTTATGGCGGCCTTGAAAAAACCTTGAAAAGTCACTTGGTTGGGTGATTTCAGCGAGGAATCGTGGAGAAGCGGTAGTTATTCAGTTTGACTCTTTCAATTACCAGGGAAGTATGAACCCCCACTCCTCGGCAGTGGGGTGATAGTGTGTTGCTCCCTCACATTCGCGTTTCTCCTCTGCGTCCTCGGCGTCCTCTGCGGTTGATTCCGAGCCACTGAGCAGGAAAAACCGCGGAGGACACCGAGGACGCAGAGGACTGCTTGCTGGCAACACGCTAATACCCACTACCCACTCCTCGCTGGTCGCGTTTCACAATTAAGAAGGGGATCAAGCTTGAAATACTGACATTTGGAGAATCAATATTTCAAAGCCTGCGGGGCCGCATGAACAATCTGCCTGGCTGCATGAACAATCTGCGGGGCCAAGTGAAGAACATATTTGGAGTGCGGCGCGGTCTGTGCGTACGCGCCGCTTTGGCTCTTGGTGGCGATTCAAAGGCAGCCAAAGCGGCGCGTACGCACAGACCGCGCCGCACTCCAAAAAAAAAGCCGCGCCGATTTCCTCGTCGACCAACACAACTTTAGGACACCACCCAACTACATTTACGTAACAAACGCCCGCAACGGAGCTACACGAAGT
Source organism: Blastocatellia bacterium (assembly GCA_035607285.1). Taxonomy (GTDB): domain Bacteria; phylum Acidobacteriota; class Blastocatellia; order UBA7656; family UBA7656; genus Onstottus_A. Next base: position 7,460 of record DATNBZ010000147.1, read on the forward strand.
CGGATTGCAATGTAGATACCGTCGCACCGAACCAACTTCTCAATTGAAGCTTGAACGTCCGGTTCAAGGTTACTTCAAGAATCCGTCAACTCACGTCGGCTATCCTGTCCCCCGGCAAGTTAAGCTTTTCATCTTCGTAAGAGGAGACTTCGAGAAATGAACCCACGCATCGCCTCAAACAGCAGCAAGCCCAAAACCAAAACCAAAACCAGAACCAGAATACATTTCGCAATTATTGCATCCGTCATCATAGGCGTGATCGGCGCTTTGCTGCCGGGTCGCTCCACGCTGACTCCGGCCGCAAGCGCTCAGACGGTTCTGAAATCCATAATAGTCGAGCTGAGAGGCGATCCGGTTGTAGTCGCAAAGGCGAGAGCCCAGGCGGCGGGACAAAGCTTCAACGAAGCTGCGTATCGCCAGCAGGTTATCGCCGAGCAGCAGCAGTTTCTCAACAGGCTGACGCTTGCCGGCGTGCCTTACACGATCTCGAGCGTCACGGCCCCCAATGGTCCGGTCACGCCTAACATTCAGTTTCGATACAACTATGTTTTCAACGGAATTGTCCTGAATGTGCCTGAGCAAACTCTCCCGATCTTTTCGACTATCCAGGAGGTGCTCGCGATCTTCCCGAACGACCCGATCGCGCCGCACCTCGATCACGCGGTCGATTACACGCGAGCGCCGCTCGCTTACGGCAATCCTCCGCGGCTGACTCAGTTCGACACCCTGAATACCGGAGGCGTCGAAGGCGACGGCGTTAATATCGCAGTCATCGACACCGGTGTCGATTGGTCACACGAGATGTTCGGCGGCGACCCGACGCCCCCGCAGTTCGGAGCGAGCCCAAACATCGCAGCGCTCAACACAAACAAGAAAGTGATCTACTACATGAATTTCACCGCCGGACCCGTCGGGGTCGGCGATGACTTCGGACACGGCACTCACGTAGCCGCAGATTGCGCCGGCTACCGCGGCTTCTCTCCCGGACCGGACGGGATTCCGGGCACGGGGGACGACGTTCCGATTCACGGCGTTGCGCCGCAAGCTCGCATCATGGCTTACAAGGTCCTCACATCGGCAGGCGTTGGCGTGAATGCTTCGATCATCGCGGCGATCGAAGACGCGGTTCAGCCGCGCACTATCACGAATCAGCCGAAGCCGGTCGCTCACATCATCAACATGAGTCTTGGCAGTCAGAACCCGGCGGGTCCCGACGATCCGTCGTCAGTGGCCGCCGACAACGCCGCTCTCGCCGGAGTAATCGTAGTCGCATCGGCGGGCAACAGCGGCCCCGGCGAAGCAACCATCGGCTCGCCCGCTTCCGGCCGCCGGGTGATCACCGTAGGCGCGAACACTGATCCGGCTTCGACACCGAACAGCGTGGATATGATCGGCGGAGGACGCACCGACATGCGCGCCTTCTCGCTTGATGGCGCGGCGCCGCTGACGGCTGACATGGTTAACAACTACGTTTTCTGCGGACTCGCGGACACACCCGACCAGGTTCCCGATTCAGTAAGTGGAAAAATAGCTTTGATTCAACGAGGCAGCACCGCAAGCGCACAAGGCCAGGGCACGGGGTTGTTCTCAAACAAAGCAGCCATTGTCGCCGCGAAGGGAGCCGTTGGCGCGGTGATCTACAACAATGTCGATGGCGAACTCAATGCGGCGACGGTCCGTCGAGCGGTGATTCCTGTCTTCGGAATATCGAAGGACAACGGCGAGTACCTCAAGGCGATGCTCGGCTCGACGGCTTCCGGAGCGATATCCGTCCAGCAGATTCGAATCAACAAATCTCTGCGGCCGTCCCCCGATATGGCAGACTTCAGCTCGCGCGGTCCGGTGCTGGGCTACGGCCAGGTCAAGCCGGACGTAACCGCGCCCGGGATCAATATCGGTTCAGCAACCGTAGCGGTCGGAGGAGCTGAGACGAACACCGCAACGATGTTCGATCCTACTCGATACATCTCGGCTTCGGGCACGAGCTTCAGCGGGCCGATCACTGCGGGCTGCGCGGCTCTGATCAAACAGAAGCACCCGGACTGGGGTCCTTCGCAGGTTCGAGCCGCGCTTGTTAACACCGCTACTAACCTTCGTTATCCGGATGGGACGCCGGTCGCCGACGGAACCAACTCGGTCAACGAACAAGGCGGCGGGTTAGTAGATGCCGTGGGCGCTGTAAACGCGAAAGCGCTGATGGGTGTGGGCCAGCCCGCGCCTGCCGGACAACCGCAAGGGCGCACCTACGGAATCTTCACGCAGCCCTCCGCGGGGAATCCTGATTTCACCCCGAGCTACAGCTTCGGCGAAGTGCCAATCGCAAACGTCATCGGCACAGCAAGCATTTCACAAACCGTCAAGATCTATGACGTGACCGGCGGCAACGGCGCGGGCGTCTATCAACTCAATGTAGTTCCGGTGCGATCGGTCGATCAAAGCGGCTTCCGCGTCAGCTTCACCGATGCGCAGGGCAACTCGATTTCTTCAGTGACCGTCCCGTCCGGCGGCGCAGGCAGCTTTAACATCAAGACAGACGTGGACGGGCAATCGATCACGACCAACGGTACGCAAGCTCAATGGTACGTGACGGCGGTTCGCGGCGACGGCGGTCAGCGATTGCGAATGCCCTTCTTCTATCGCGCCATCACACCGGCCGGGACGCTTGCGGCTCCGGCGCTTTTGCCGGCAACGGGCACTGAAGTAGCCGGCAATCCGCCCATCGATATCAACGGCGGCTATTCACTCGCATATTCATTCGCGGCTTCACCAACGCCGGCGAAGTTCAGAGTTGAAGAGCAGATGAACGGCGGGGCGTTCTCGATACTCGGCGATGTGAACGCGGGTCAGACGAACTTCCCGATCAGTAATCGAAACAACGGACTGTACACCTATCGCGTGTCCGGGCTGTTCACGGTCCAGTATGGCTTGCTGCAAGGTCCGTACAGCGCGAGTCAAACACTGCAAGTCGATCGCCGGCTGGAATCAGATGTGACCGCGATGATTCAAACCGCGGTCTCGAACGTAAGCTTTGCGGGTGGGCTCTTCGAGTTCGACCAGACGCTCAAGAACAGGTCCGCTGATACGACGATTCTTCCGCCGCTGCGTTTCAGCATCACCGCTATTCAATCTACGAGCGGCACTGTGCGCTCCTCGAATGCCGACAACGGAGGCAACGGAGTTGAAAGTTCCGCGCTCTGGGATTACTCGAACACGCTGGGTTCGGATCGAGCGTTGACTCCAAACGAGATCAGCGCCGCCAGGCATTTAAAGTTCACCGACGCCGCGGGTGAGCTATTCACGTTCACCGCGACGATCAGAGGCAACTTCCCTGATCCTGCCTTTGCTGCGACATCGGTGAACCGAGCGAGTAGCCCGGCGAAGTTCAAGCTCAAGCTTCGCTTTGTTGCCGATCCGGCGAAGCGCTCAGTCGAGCTCGAGGGTATCGAATGATCAGTCCTTCGCGTGCTTTGCGGTCCTTTGCGCCTTTGCGTTGGTATTGAAGCAGTAAGACCCAATACTCAGCGCAAAGTCGCAAAGGACCGCAAAGCACGCGGAGGCTGTCACGCGGGGGCGATTAAGCAACGCAGCATCCGAACACTACGAAAGAGTTTGCGTTCATCGCAGAGGCATGGTTTTATGAAAGCGTCTCAACAAAGTCCGGACAACGTTCAGTCGCCCGGACTCTTTCCTTTATCCGCCGAAGCGTTCGTTCTGAGAATGCGCGAGGCGGCAGGACGCTTAAATCCCGGGATTGTCTGTAAGCTCCGCGTCCAATCTCCCTTCAATTCAAGGACGCGCGCAAAAAAGGAGTAACAATGAGATCAGGATTACGCCCAAAGGCCATGTGGCACATGCGGCACACGAGGCTCAACGCTATCTTCTCCAGACCGACCATTGGAAACACATTGATTGCTTCTCGCGCGAGGCTCCGGGCCCTTGCGTCGCGGCCGCTGTTTCATCTGGTCGTATTCGGATGCCTCGGCCTGACCGTGCTCTTCGTGTCGGTTGGTCAGACCGCGACGCCGCCCGGCGGTACGCTTACCGATGCAAACGTCGAGACGAACCCTCTCACTTACACATCGGGGCCGTTCTTCACAGCGAACGCTTCAGCTCAAGCGACGGGCGTTCCGGTCTGCAACGCCGCGCTTCAATGTGATGATTATATGCTGACGGTGAATGTGTCCGCGGGCGTAGCCGCAACCAAGAACGTAAAGATACAAATTCAATGGGACAATTCAACCGCCGACTTTGATTTGTACGTTCTCGATTCATTGAACAACGTCGTCAGTAAGTCGGCATCGTCTGCCGATCCTGAGACCGCCTTCATCACCATCATTCCGGTTTCTCCGGCGACATACAAGGTGCGGGTCGCTCCTTTCGCGCCCATTGGCCAGAGTATTACCGGCAGAATCAGCCTGGTGCCGAAACCTGTTTCGCCTCCGCCCGCCGCCGGCATCGCACCGCGATACAAAGACTATCCGGCTCCGCCCGGCGGCGGCGACTCGGCAGGCGAGCCTTCGATCGGCGTTGATTGGAACCCGAACGTGGCGAGCCTCAAGCACGGCACGGTCAACACCGGCGGCGTAGCTTTCTTCACTGCAAACGCAGCGGAGCTTCGCGCCAATTTTGACGATTGTTCATCGCCGGCCAAACATACGTGGGAGGATGTCACCAGCCCGCAGACCAGCGCCGGTGGACTCGACCCGATCGGGTTTGTCGATCACTACGGCGCATCTCCGACGCCGGGCCGGGTTTTTCAGTCGCAGCTCGCCGCGGCCGCCGGCAGCATCCTGGCTTTTTCGGACGATGACGGACAAACCTGGACGCCTTCCCAGGGAGCAGGGCAGCCGGCTGGAGTTGATCACCAGACAGTAGGCGGCGGGCCTTACTCGACAATGGGGCCGGGCGGTGTCGTGCCGCCGCACCCGACTTATCCAAACGCTATCTACTACGCTTCTCAAGACGCGGCGACCGCATTTTGCGCTCGAAGCGACAACGGCGGTTTGACCTTCGGCCCGGGCGTGGCGATCTACAATCTGACTCAATGCGGAGGGATTCACGGTCACATCAAAGTCGCCCCCGATGGAACCGTCTACATCCCGAACAGAGGATGCAGCGTCGGCGCCGGAGCGCAGGGCGTCGCAGTCTCAACCGACAACGGGCTGACCTGGACAGTGCGCACGGTCCCGGGCAGCACCAGTTCGGACGGCGACCCGTCGGTCGGCATTGCAACCGACGGCACCGTTTATTTCGGCTATCAAAACGGCGATGGTCATCCGCACCTGGCCGTCACTCACGACCGAGGCATGACCTGGACAGATCAGGATGTAAGCGGTCAGGCGAACATTCAAAACTGCACGTTCCCGGAAGTCGTGGCCGGTGATCCGCAGCGCGCGGCATTCGGGTTTCTCGGAACAACCACGGGCGGGAACTATCAAGACATGGCGAATTTTCATGGCGTCTGGTACTTCTTCATCGTGACGACCTACGACGGCGGCAACACCTTCATCACCGTCAACGGAACGCCAAACGATCCCGTTCAGGTTGGTTCCATGTGCACGGGAGGCACCACCTGCGGAGCCGACCGAAATCTTCTGGACTTCAACGACCTGACCATAGACAAGGAAGGCCGGGTGCTTGCGGCTTTCGCCGATGGATGTGTAGCGCCGGGCTGCACGGAGAATTCACCTTCAGCCGCTTCACGCAGCGCCAAGGCGACGATCATAAGGCAGTCGGGCGGCCGCAGGTTGTTAGCGGCTTTCGATCCTGTCGAGCCTGCGGCGCCGCCGGCGCCGAGGCTGATCTCAGCGGTGAAAGACGCCGCTGGAGTTGTTACGTTCACGTGGGACGAACCCGACAATGCCGGCTCGCCTCTCACCAACTATAAGGTCTATCGAGGGACGACGAGCGGGGGTGAGACGCTGCTTGCAACCATCACCGCCAGCAGTCCCAAGTATCTTGACTCGAGTGGGGTCCCCACAACGCAGTACTTCTATCGCGTCACCGCGGTCAACGCGCTGGGCGAAGGTCCGTTCTGCGGCGAGGTCGCTACGGTAGGCGCGCCGCCGGCCGAAAGTCCCTGCTTGCTGCCGGGCAAGACGATCGTAGTCGATCCTCCCGGCGATCAAACCGGCGCTCCCGGAAATTCTGCATTGGACATTACAAAGCTTTCGATGGCGGAACCTTTCCTGAATTCCTGTTCCAACCAGCTCGTGTTCACCATGAAGGTCGGCGATCTTAGCGTTGTGCCGCCGCAGGCTCGGTGGACAATTTTCTTCAGCCGAACCGTCAGCGGGATGAGCACGGAGTACTTCGTCAGCATGAACTCCGACGACACCGGCAATCCAACGGGCGTGACGTTTCACTATGGCCATACCTCGATTGGGGCAGGTGGGGTGAGGACGCTTACAACTGATGGCGTCGCTGATACCGGCAGCACCTTCTCGACCGATGGCACCATCGTCATCCTGGTGTCGAACAGCAAACTGACGTTCAACCTGAATCCGCCGCCGGCAACCCTGCCGCCACCGGGACCGGGCGAGCAATTCACTAACATCAACGCGATAACTCAGCAGACGATCGGCGTACTGCTTGCGACACTCGATTCGACCGGGAGCAACAGCTACGCGCTGGTAGGCAATCGATTCTGTGAGCCTAATAACCCGCCAGTCGCTTCGCTGTCTGCAACGCCGACGACCGGCGATGCGCCGCTGCTTGTAAGCTTTGATGCTTCGGGCTCGACCGATACCGATCTCTGCGATACGGTCGCGGCTTACAGCTTCACCTTCGACGACGGCAGCGGTACGGTGGTAACTCCATCGCCGACCATCATGCACACCTATAATTCGCCGGGCCAATACAGGGCTACGGTGAGGGCGATAGATTCGCGCGGTTTGATTAGCAGCAACACCGCTTCGGTCAACATCGAGGTTGAGAATTGTCTTTCGACTTCGTCGATATCCTCGACAGGAGGCTGCTTCACCGGAGACGCATTCAACGGCACGGTTGATGTCACCGCCGAGGGTGGCTGTGCGTGGACCGCGACGAGCCACGATTCCTTCATCACGATCACCGGAGGAGCCAGCGGCTCGGGCAACGGAACTGTCAGCTATTCTCTTCAGGCGAATCCGACCAGGACTCGCCGGCAGGGAACGATGACTATCGCCGGGCACACGTTCACCGCGCTTCAGGGCGTGATCTTCAACGACGTTCCTATGTCGAATGTGTTCTACACGGACATCGGAAAGATTTCCGCAAAGGGCATCACCGTAGGGTGCGACTCCCAGAATTACTGTCCCGCACAGTCAGTGACCCGCGCTGAGATGGCGGTATTCATCGTGCGAGCGCTGGGCGTATTCGATCCACCACAGCCGGCAAGCCAACGTTTCTCCGATGTGCCGCCGTCGAACTTTGCTTATGCGTTTATCGAAGAGTTCGCAAGGCGCGGCCTGACCGTTGGCTGCGGCGGCAGCAACTACTGCCCCAACGATCCGGTGACCCGCGAGCAGATGGCTGCGTTCATCGTGCGGGCGTTGGGAGAGTTCGACCCGCCTCCGCCTGCTTCACAGAGGTTCCAGGACGTGCCGCCGTCTAATCAGTTCTATGCGTTCATAGACAGGCTGGCGGCATTGGGAATCACCCAGGGCTGCACGACATCTCCACCGTTGTTGTATTGCCCAGGCAGTCCGGTTCCTCGCGAGCAGATGGCGGCGTTCCTCAACCGGGCCTTCGGCTGTCCGTAAGTCTAAGGCGTCGCGCAAAGATGAAAGGGGCGGCTGCCAAGCCGCCCCTTCCTGACTCCGGATACTACACTTCTCGATTGTCTCACTCTACAAATCGCCTGAGCCAGATTCTTCAAGGTTTGTTCAAGAATCTTTCAATAGTTGGATAGTAGTGTGGCCTTGCCTGGAAATGACCAGCGTCCACGCGGCCTCACTCCGCGCGACCATAACGCAATTCTGCTAACGCCGTGAACGGAGGAGAAACCAATGAACCTGCACTTAAGAAGGCTGTCCATCATTGTGAATAAGATTGTGAAGAGGCTTACTAAAGGTAATAACACGCGCAGGATGTTTGCGTCATCAAAGCCAGCCGTAGCTGTCACGATGATCGCGGTAATGCTGGCCGGAGCTTCCTCGGCCTTCGCCCAGGCGCGCATCCTTGATGTTCACCAGGGGCTCGCCGATTTCGACTCGCGCACGGCCAGAGTCGCTCCGACCGCCGCGCAGCGAGCGATGGTGACCAGTCTCGGCGCGCGCGCGACATGGAACGCGTTCGGCACTCCTCTATCTCTAATCAAGTATGGCGACTTTCTCGCAACGGGACTCAGCGGCGATCCGGTGACCGCTGCCCGCGAATGGATACGATCCAATCGAGCTCTATTCCGCCTGTCAGATCAGAGTGTCACCGATCTCGATCTCTTGAACGATTCGAGGATGGCCGGATACGACGGCCACGCGGTCATCTTCCGGCAGCGGTTTGGCAATCTCGCCGCCGCCCAGGACGGCATGATCACCGTCGGTATTTCGGGCGGCAAGATCGCATACGTGTCTTCTTCCTGCGCCGGTGACCAGACTCTTGCAGGCCAGGCTGCGCTGTCGCCCGCGGATGCATGGCTTCGAGCCGCAACTAACATCGGCCGAAGCATCTCGCTTGGGACGATCTCTAATATTCACCAGGACAATAGCTGGACAATGTTAACCGTCACGGGCTTCTCGCATCCGCAGCGAGCGCGTCTGGTAGCTTTGCCTACGCCGACGGGCGGCGCCCGGCCGGTATTCGAGACGATAGTACTCGATCTCCAGGGCGGAGCCGCAACGGCATACAAATCATTCGTCGATGCGCAGACCGGCGAAGTCCTCTTTCGTCAAAACGCGGTTTATCAACTCGCGGCCCCTCCTTTCGCGCCTCAGACATTTCAGTTCCAGGGAACATATCAGGATGCGCCGGCGACACCCGCTTGCGGGCCCTTTCACGACTTCACTGTGCCCTCCGGATCAAAGTCTCTCGACGTAGTTGCGTCGGCGGCCTTCGCCACCAACGACATAGTGCTCAAGCTTTATTTTGGCGCCGTCGTAGTTGCGAGCTCCGACACCGCGACCAGTCCGGAAGCGATTCACTACGAGCCGGCTGTCCTGACGCCGGGTACCTACCGCGTGCAGGTCTGCCCGTTCGCCGATCCGACTGCCCCTCCGCAGCCTCCGTACAACTACGCCGGCACGTTTACGATCAACGATGTCGCGGGCACTCCGGCGTTTCCATATCCGCCGAAGTGGAAAGTGTTCCCCGCGAATCCACTCCTCGACTACTCGAACACCGACAGCCGTCAGCAGTGGTGCTGGGAATCGGTCGTCAACGGGGCTCCGGTGGCGGGCTGTCAGTTCCAGGTCAAGAACCTTGCCGCGCGCGCGCCGTGGGATCACGATGTGCGCGCCAACGCGCCGACCTTCACGACCAAGGGAAACAACGCCAACTCGGCAGAAGCGTGGGGAAGTCCGCTCACGCCGGGCGAGCCCTATCGCCCCGTGGCGAACGACCGCTCGTACATTTTCCCGTTCACAAATGTATGGAAGACCTCGATGGCTTCGCCAACAGTCTTTGGGATGCCAAGCCGCAACGACATTGATGCGGCCATCGTGAATCTGTTTGGTATGCATAATCGCATGCACGATTTCTCCTACTTCCTCGGGTTCACCGAAAACAACTTCAACTCGCAGGACAACAACTTCGGCAACACTGCTCCGGGTCCTTATCCCTCGGGACGAGAAAGCGACCCACAGATCGGCGACTCCCAGGCGGGGGCCGTTTCCGGCGGCTCGCCTTCTTATCTCGGAAGAGACAACGCCAACCAGATTGCGCTCAACGACGGCGTCTCGCCGATCTCGAATATGTATCTGTGGCAACCGATCGCCGCGGCGTTTTATTGTCCGATGGTTGACGGCGACTTCGATATGTCCGTGATCGGACACGAATACACGCACGCGATTTCCAATAGAATGGTCGGAGGACCCGACGCAAACTTGACCGGGGCACAGGCCGGCGCGATGGGTGAGTCGTGGTCGGACTTGAACGCCCTCGAATACCTGTCCGCCTACGGTCTGGTGCCAACCTCCGACGAGAACCCCTTTTCAGTTGGCGCGTACGTCACGGGCAACAAGCAAAGAGGTATTCGTAATTACAGTCTTGATGCGAACCCGCTGAACTACAGCGACATAGGCTGCGACACTCCGGGCGCTGAGGTTCACGCCGACGGCGAGGTCTGGAATGGCGTCAACTTTGAACTGCGTCAAACCCTGATCGACAAATACAACGCGCTTTATCCGGCGGGCAACGCGCAACTTCAGAAAGACGCGGCCGACGGCAAGGTCCCCGCCAATCAAGCCCCGGGAAATCGCCGCTGGATTCAAATCGTCTATGACGCATTTCTGCTGATGCAGGCCGCGCCCAGCATGCTCGATGCGCGGGACGCCTATCTTGCGGCCGATATGATGCGCTTCGGCGGCGCGAATCAAATCGACATGTGGACCGTGTTTGCACATCGCGGCATGGGCGTGTCAGCTTCAAGCAACACCACCGACGATGGAGATCCGAAGCCAGCGTTTGACGCTCCGGTAGGACCGCCGGAAGCAAACGTAACTTTCACGATCACGAACGAGAACGGCATGCCCGTCGAGGGGAAAGTCTTCGTGGGCCGATATGAGGCGCGTTGCACGGAAGCCGCCGATACGATCGCCGCCACGCCGCTCGGCAACAACATTCTGATGGTCGAGGGAGACTATGACTTCGTCTTCCAGGCAAACGGCTACGGAATGCTGCGTACAAGACGGTCGTTTTCCGCGGGACAGAGCGTGACCGTGGCCGTCACGATGCCGACGAACTTCGCTTCCAAGTTCAAAGGCGCGACCATAGTCGCATCGAGCACGGACACCGGCAGCGATGCGATGAACGCGATCGACGACACTGAGAACACAAACTGGACAGGAACAAATCAGTTGACCGCGCCTCAAACGCTCACGATCGATTTGGCAGGAACCAGTCCGGTCACCATCAACTATGTGAACGTGTCGGCGATGCTCGGCCCGGGACAGAATCGATTCACGGCTCTGCGCAAGTTCCGGCTCGAGACATCGACGGACGGAGTGAACTTCACCCCGGCTTTCATAAGCTCGGACTCCGCATTTCCGGGAGCCGCGCCGCGACCGGTCGCTCCGGATCTAATCCTTCGTACGTTCGTGGTTGGCCCCGTTCTGGCGACCCATCTAAGATTGGTCGCGCTCACAAACCAATGCCAGGGCGGGCCTGCGTTTCAAGGCGATCAGGACGCCGACCCTTCAAACAACAGCGACTGCACGACCGGGGACCCGACCAACGGCGGTCTGATTCGTGTTACTGACGTGCAGGTCTTTGGCCAGTGCGTCGGCACACCGTTCGTCGACGTCGCGCCCGACAATATTTTTGGGACTTTCATATGCATACTCGCGCAACGAGGGGTGACGGTTGGTTGCGTGCCGAATCCACCGGCGTACTGTCCGGGCCAACCAACGACGCGAGCGGAGATGGCAGTGTTCGTTTCGAGAGCCATTGGACAGTTCAATCCAAGAACGCCGCTCTCGCAACGATACGCTGACGTGGGGCCGTCCAACTTCGCCTATGCAGCCATCGAAGAAATAGCGAGCCGTGGGATAGTTTCGACGCTGAACTGTCCGTCGGGGAACTTCTGCCCCAACGCTCCGATTACTCGCGAAGAGATGGCTATATGGATCATCAGGGCGCTGGGCGAGTTCAGTCCCGCGGCGCCTGCGTCGCAACGATTCAACGACGTGCCGTCGAGCCGGCCAGGTTACGCGTTCATCGAACAGATGTTCTTGAGAGGAATCACAGTGGGGTGCAGCACGGTGCCTCCGCTCTACTGTCCGGATGATCCGGTGACTCGCGAACAGATGGCTGCGTTCCTCGTGAGAGCGTTCAACCTGTAGTCGCACATTGTGGGGGCGGCCCTCTGTGGCCGCCCCTCCGCCGCGAGCTTTGCGGTCCTTTGCGAGCTTTGCGAGCTTTGCGAAAAAGGAATCCGGGCGAGAAACGAGAGATACATTAGCGCAAAGCTCGCAAAGGACCGCAAAGCTCGCGACGTCGAGGCGGTTTCTACAGAGGGCCGCCCCTACATTTCCCTGCCCAGGCTGGCCATCCTTGGCGCGCGTTGCCAGCCGCCCTTTGGGTAAAAGGTGGCAGCTTCGTCGCTTCTCACCCGGCCCGGGCAGGATATCGCATACATCTCCGGACATCCTCGCAAGGCACTACATCCTGGCAGGCATGTATGGGCGGCCCTCCGTGGCCGCCCCTCTTTCGTAAACGACGACACTGGGTTTTGCCAAGACACTGGATTTGCCAAAGAGGGGCCGGCCACGGAGGGCCGCCCCTACATGCAGAATCAAATCCCTTCGTTCAAGTTTAGTTCAAGAATCCGTCAATGCTTAGCAATTAAGCTTCAGCCGCAGTTGGGAAAGGAGCATAGCCATTAATACCTCTAAGCGCACGTTTACAATCGCAACGGTTACGCTGTTAGTGGCTTCCCTTGCGGGCTGGCTGATCGGCGCCAGGCGCCACGCGGCAGCTCAGACGAACGAGGCTTCGGTAGTCGCCACCGTCGAAGGTCTCTCAATCAGCGCGAAGCTCTTCAAGATGTATTTGAAGAACGACATCGATTCGCTGGTCCTCGACGGACGAACGCCCGACGGCAAAGCGAAGATAGAGCGGCTGAAGGAAGGAATTGTCTCCGATCTGGTCGACCGCGCGCTCATCGAAGCCGAATGCCGGCGACGTCACCTGTCGGCGTCGGAGGCTGCTTTCACTGATGCCTATCAGAAAGCCACCGGTGAGTTCGGAAGTGAACGCGCCTATCGAGCTTATCTTTCGGAGAACAACCTGACCGACGAAGAGTTCAGGCTGATCGCCAGACAGAATGTCTACGGCGAGCTTCTTCAAAAGGAGCTCGACAAAGAAGTCTCGGTGAACGACGCGGAGATCGCCGATTTTTATGCAATGCAATCGCACAATCCCGCATTTGAAAAACTATTCAACGAACAGGAACGCGTCCGCGCCCGGCACATACTTGTTGCCGCGCGATCGTCTCAAATTGCGTCCGATATTCAGGGCGCCGAAAAGCTCATCAAGAGTGAACTCGATCGCCGTGTGGCTCGGGAGATTGCGGCGAGACATAGCCGGGCCGAGGCCGTTCTTGCACGCGCGCGCGCCGGCGGCGACTTCGGCCGGCTCGCGAAAGAGTATTCAGATGATTTTGCCACGCGCGATCGAGGAGGCGATCTCGGGTCGTTTACGCGCAACACTCACACGACGCCATTCGATGAAGCTGCGTTCGGGCTGAAGGCAGGGCAGGTCAGCGACATCGTGGAGACCGAGTACGGCTTTCACATAATCAAAGTCACTGAGCACTCGCCGGCGCGGTTGCGAACTCTGACTGAAAGTCGATCGGCGATTCAGGAACATTTGCTTGGCGGCAAGCGGGCTGCGCACCTTCGCGCCTGGCTCGAAGGCAGACGGCGCGAGGCGGACATTCGGTTAGAGCCGGCCTATCGCTTTGGTCAGTCTTAGTCCGGCAAGCTTCCAGCTTGTCGACGTATCCGGTATCTGAACACTTCGACAAGCTGGCAGCTTGTCGGACCATATCGAGGAAAGGGACGAATCAATGTTAACCACACTACGACGAATCACGTTTGCAGCGCTCCTGGTCTGCGCGGTCAGCCTTGCAGCTTCCGCCGCGAAACTCAGCCCCTCGCTCTCGTCCAGGCTTGCGACCCTTCCGGATTCCGCAGGCGCAGGAGTTGTAATAGTCTCTTTCAACACGACGAGCGGGCTAAACGCCACGCACCTCGCCGTCCTGCGCTCTGTCGGGATAACCAAAGGAATCACGCTCGGGCGGCTTGGAATGGTCGCAACGCCCGCGACGGTCGCGCAAGTGAGGGCCCTGGCCGCCAGCAGCGCGGTGCGTTCCGTCTGGTCCAACGATCAGCTTGTTTATTTTAGCAACCAGGCTCGCGTGCTGGTCGGCATCGATAAGCTGCGCGCCGACCCGGCATTCAGAATCGGCGGCTTGCCGATCGCCGGACAAGGCAATTTCTCAGCGGTGATCAACGATACAGGAATCGATGGAACTCACTCGGATCTCAAGTATCCCAACCACGTCATACAAAACGTTCAGATCGTAATGGATGATTGCATTTTGTCGCAGGGCTCGCCTACGCCGCCCTGCTCTCCCGATCCCGCCGGGCGGTTCACGCCGCTGCTCGTCGTCGAGAACATACCTAACACCGACACTCACGTCGGACATGGTACTCACTGCGCCGGAATACTCGGCGGGACGGGCCAGGCTTCGGGCGGCCTCTACACGGGCGTCGCGCCTGGAGTCAATCTGATCGGTTGCGGATCGGGGGCCGGACTGCTGGTGCTCAACGCGCTTGGCGGATTTGAATGGTCGATGACCAACCAGTTCCTTTATCACATCCGCATCATCTCGAACTCGTGGGGCGGCGGCGGTCCATTTGATCCGGATGACCCGATCAACATCGCAAGCAAGAAAGCTTATGACGCGAACATAATCGTCTGTTTCGCCGCGGGCAATGAAGGACCGGGGCCTGATACCGATAATCCTTATGCGAAGGCGCCGTGGGTGATTGCGGTTGGCGCCGGCACGAAAGAAGGAGGACTTGCAAACTTCTCCTCGACAGGAATTCCGAAAGAAGAGCGGGTTGCCGACAGCGATCCCAATAATGACTTCGACGCGCCGACCATCGTAGCACCGGGCACGGGCCGCGAGTTCGACTCGGATGCGTCGAAGTTCTCAGCTCGAATCGTTTCAACTCGCTCGCTCTCGAACGTCGTAGCCAACGGCGCGACCGACGACGTCGAGATCCCTCCACAGTTTCTTCCTTTTTACACTCAGATCGAGGGCACCTCGATGGCGACGCCTCATGCGGCCGGCATCGTCGCGCTGATGTTGTCAGCCGACGTGACTCTTACGCCTGATGACGTTAAGCAGATACTCCGGCAGACCGCGACGCCAATGCCGGGGTATGAAGAGTTCCAGGTCGGCTCGGGCTATGTGAACGCGTACGCCGCGGTAGACAAGGTCGTCAACCGCGCAAAGAATTTCGGCGCGGTAAACAATCCTGCCTTCAATGCGCAATTGACGATTACTCCCGACCCGAGTCCCGAAACCTGGGGATTCGACTTCAGTTATATAGATGACACAGCGAACACACATTCATTCACGGTTCGCCAGGGCACCGGAATTCTCGATGTAAGGATCGACTTCGGCACGTCCATCCCAACGAGCCAGGGAAATGTGTTCTTCCTGACCTTAACCGATCCAACCGGGAGGCAGTTTGTTTCGGGCCCGTCTTTACCGGTGCTCACATTGCCTCGACTCGAACTTAGATTGAGGAATCCGTTACCAGGCGCATGGACTGCGCAGGCATCGGCAGGATTTCTCGAAGGCGTTGTGCCGGCTACGATCCCCGAGCACGTGACCGGGATTATCAAACAATCGGTGGTGACGCTTCAGAACGTGCCGGATATCGGCGGCCGCCCGGATGAGGAACTGATTGCGAATCTTATGAAGGTTCGACGGATGGACATCTTTTCCGATGGCACATTTCGTCCGGACGCCAATGTGACGCGCGACGACTTCGCGCGAACGCTTGCGTTGAACATGCCGATTCGTCAGACGCTTGCTGCAACGCCGAAGTTCGCCGACGTTTCGGGAAGCCTGGCGTCACTCGCCGAAGCGGTCACGGCCGCGGGCTCCAATCTGCGGGACTGGAACTTCGTACCGCAGGGACTGATTAGCGCAAGCGGTTCGTTGTTCAATCCAAGCGGCAACGTAAATCGGCTTGATGTCGCGGTAGCTTTTGTTCGCGCGCTGGGACTCGACACAGAAGCAAAGGGGCTGGCCAACACCGCCGTAACATCCGGCGGACAACCGCTGGTCGACAACACGAGTATTCCTCCGGCTCTTCGCGGCTATGTTCAGATTGCGCTCAATCGTGGATTGCTCGAAGCATTTCCGGCTGAGTTGCGTGAGGTCGCGCCCGGTCAGTTCGTGGCGGTGCCGGGTCCGCGATTCGAGCCGAACACTGTCGTGACTCGAGCGGTGCTGGCAGCCAGGCTTTCGTTGTTCGCCCAGGCGTTCGCCGCGGGTAATTAGCGGGCGCCAACCGGGAGTCCGACAAGCTGCCAGCTTGTCGCAGCCCGCGAAGAAGCTCGCATTCGAAGACGCCGATAAGCTGGCAGCTTGTCGGACATCCGGGATTTCAAACCGGCTGGTGCTCAGCGTGGACGCATGAGTGAGATCCTGATCGTCGACGACGAGGAGTTGATACGCAGCCTCTTGCTAGGGGCGTTGAGCCCAAACTTTTCCTGCAGCACTGCTTCTAACGTGGCGGAGGCGAAAACACTCCTGGCGAGTGGCTCATTCAAAGTGGTGTTGACGGATATCAACATGCCCGGCGCTTCAGGATTGGATCTGCTCGCGCACGTCAAACAGGAGCATCAGGCGATCGTCGTTGTTGTGATGTCTGCGAGCGGACTGGCCGCGGCGCAAGCTCTAGCGCAAGGCGCGTTCGACCTGATCGAAAAACCATTCGACTTGTTGCAGCTTACCAGCGTCATCAGGCGCGCATGGAAGCACGCCCTTACTCAGCCGAGCGGAGACACGAATCCCGAGTAGGGAGGTTCAGGGTTCAGGGTTCAGAGTTCAGAGTTCAGGGTTCAGAGTTCAGGGTTCAGAGTTCAGGGTTCAGAGTTCAGAGTTCAGAGTTCAGGGTTCAGCTTGCCGTTTCGAAGGGGTGTGATTAATAGCGGACTTGAGTCGGGAACCGCCCGCGACTCTTCGCCGGAAGAAGTGTCCTGAGAATTCTCTGGAACCCCGTAGGGGTAGAATGTTTATAGTGGGCGAGCTCCATACGTTGCCAACCCCGTAGGGGTGAAATGTTCCTGCGCTCAACTCTATACCGCGCCTAACGGAGCCAGGAGTCCACATCGGCGTCCGTAACTATAAACATCGCACCCCTATGGGGTTGCCGGGCGGAACGCTCGATTCCCCGCTCTGAGTTCGGGTGACCTAAGTCCCACCCAAGTCCCAGTTCTAATCACACCCGTTTCGAAGCAGGATGCTCAAGAGCAAGCTCAAGCTTGAACTCTGCCGATTGAGGGGCGGCCACGGAGGGCCGCCCCTACATGAAGTCTCTCCGACAAGACGTGATTTTGCCGCGATTAGCGCGCTCTCTTCGAAAAGAAACAATTGAACAGGGCGTCTGTCTATTGTAATCTGACGCTCGGTTGCAAGTTCCCGTGTCTGCCCTTCCGGTTCGGTCCTTCTAAGCTGAAAGAAGAAAGCTATCTCGCACCAGATTGTAGAAGCCATCAGGTCGGGCACAGCTCCGCAGCCAATCAAACTCGCGGCTGCGCGAGGCTTGCTGCCATTCTCCAATGAAGACCTGCTCGAATCGCTGGTAGCCTTAGACTCCGATTCCGATTCCAACGAAGACGTACGCGCTGCCATCAAGTCGACCCTGGCAACGCTCAAGCCCGAGGTGTTTTCTCATCTGGCCGCCCAGCCCGAGGCTCGCCCTGAAGTGCTCGGGTTCCTTTGTCTTTGGCCGCGCGCGCCCCGAGAACTGGTCGAGGTCGCAATCTTTAATCCCTCTACACCCGATGCCGCGCTCGGCCAGCTTGCCGCGCACAGCCGTGATCCGAAAATCATCGAGGCGGTATCGCTCAAGCAGCAGAGCCTGATCCGTTCACCGGGCATTATCGAAGCCATCCTTGCGAACCCGGCTCACACTTTTGAGGCGGAGCGACGCGCTCGAGAGATACGCGAAGAGTTCTTTGAGAAACAGTTTGGCGCGCAAATGATCGCCGATGAGCAGCGCGTTCGCGAAGTGGCGGAGCGCGAGGCTTTTGAAGCCAGGCGCGACACTGTTTCCATCGGCGGCATCGAAGACCTGATCCGCCTGGGCCTTATCGAGGAAGGCGAGGGAACCATCGATGACCGGTTGATCGCCGAAATTGAAGAGGAGTATGGCCCGCTTGATACGACGCCGCCGACGCCTAACGACCTGTTCGACGTCGAGAGCATGATTGGCGTGTTTGCGGACGAGGGGACTGAGCTCTCCGTCGACCGTGTCCCGGTTTTCCAGCGAGTCGCCCTGATGAGTATCAAGGAGAGAGTGATGCTCGCGATAAAAGGGACCCGCGAGGCGCGAATGATCCTGGTTCGCGATCCCAATCGCGTAGTCGCCGGAGCGGTCTTGCGTAACCCGCGGCTGACGGACACCGAAGTCGAAAGCATCGCCTCGTTCAAAAGCGTCCCCGAAGATGTGCTTCGGCGAATCGGCCAGAATCGCCAGTGGGCGCGATCCTACATTGTCATCCACAATCTCGTCAGAAATCCTCGCACGCCCATTGCAACCAGCCTCGGGTTTATCAATCGCATTCAACTACGCGACCTTCGAGGGCTCTCCCAGAACAAGAACGTGCCCGACGTTATCCGGCAAACCGCGAATCGCCTGTACTTGAAACGCGCAGGCAGCTAAATTCCTATCTGGTCGATTGGACCTCAGGGGAAAGCTGCGATGTCATCTCTCTTATCAAGACGACGGTTCATCGGAAACCTGGGCGCGATCGCTGCCGCGTCCGCGGGTTCGTTTCGATCATTGAGCGCGGTAATCGCTCCACCGCTGTATCCTCCGATGGATCTTTCTTACTTTGATAAACCCATAACACCTGCCGATTCTGAAATACGATTCGGGTATGCGGCGATCGCCTGGAAAGGAAATGACCGCCAGGCAATCACTGAGGTTTCGGAGGCCGGCTATCGTGGAATTCAACTCCGCGCAAACGTCTTAACAGAGTTCGGCGACCGGCCATCGGCTCTGCGCGATCTCTTGCAGCAACATCGACTGGAAATGGTCGCGTTATCGAGCGGAAATGTTAGCGTTGAGCCAGGCGCCGAAGCCGGGCAAATCGCTCTTCATACCCAACACGCGCAGTTCGTTCGCAATGTCGGAGGACTTTATCTGCAGTTGATCGATTCCGCCCGCCCGAGAGATCGCAAACCTGGTGCTGACGATTACAAGGTGCTGGGCAGGCTGCTAAGCGCGATAGGCAGACGCGCGGCCGACATCGGAGTTCCGGTCGGTTATCACAATCACATGGGTTCGCTCGGCGAGTCTCCGGATGATGTCGATCGGGTTATGAATGAAGCCGACCCGCATTATGTAAGGCTCTTGCTGGATGTCGCGCACTATCAGCAAGGAGGCGGCGATCCGGCAAAAGCAATCAGACAATACCGAGACCGCATTCTCTTTTTGCACGTGAAGGATGTTGAGAGTTCCCCACCCGCTGCGGGCGCGAACGCGAGTCAGTCGTATCGATTTGTTGAACTGGGCCGCGGAAGGGTCGATCTTCACGCGGTGTTCGCCGCGCTCAAAGAGATCAAGTTTCGGGGCTGGGGAGTCGTCGAGCTGGACGGGACGGCCGACGATGCCCGGCCGCCAAAGGAGTCGGCGATTATCAGTAAGAAATATCTCGAAGAGAAACTGGGGATGAAGGTCTGATATCCGATTAGTAAGCAGGAATCCGCGCTGATGCTGATCCGTCAAATCCGCGTCATCCGTGGTCTATTGCTTGTAAGCACGATGGCCGCAAAGAGAACAGTGACAATGGCGCATTTCAAACTGTCAGTCATAACCGACGAGATTACCCAGGACTTCGGGCACGCGGTCGAAGTCGCGGCCAGAGAGTTCGGACTCGGCTACGTCGAGCTGCGAGAGTTGTGGGGAAAGAACCTCATGAAACTGGACGCCAAAGAGGTGGGCGAAGCAAGACGCTTGCTCGAACGCAGCCGGCTGCGCGTTTCTTCAATTGCCTCGCCGATCTTCAAGATCGATTGGCCCGGCGCTCCGGTGTCAAGGTTCAGCCCAAAGCGGGATCAGTTCGGCGCGGACTTTAACTTCAGCCAACAGACCGAGCTTCTGGATCGAGCCCTCGAGCTGACCCGCGCATTTAATACGGACCGCATTCGCATCTTCGACTTCTGGCGGCTTGAAGATCAAAAACCTTATCGCGCGGCGATCGATCAGAAGCTGATCGAGGCTGCGGCGCGAGCCGGCAAGCGCGGTGTTACTCTGTTGCTCGAGAACGAGCAGTCTTGCAACACCGCGACCGGCGCCGAAGCGGCGCGAACGCTTTCCGCCGTTCAGTCTTCGAACTTCATGTTGAATTGGGACCCCGGAAACGCGGCAGCGCGCGGCGAGACGCCTTTTCCTGACGGCTACGCGCTTCTGCCGAAACATCGAATCGGCTACATGCATTGCAAAGACGTCGTCCGCCAGCCGGACGGCAAAACGGAATGGGCTGCGATGGGACGCGGTATTGTAGATTACGTCGGTCAGTTTCGCGCTTTGAGGAAGGACGGTTACCGTGGAGTGCTTAGCCTCGAAACGCACTGGCGCGGCGGAGGGACTCCGGAAGAGTGCTCGCGCGTGAGCATGGCCGGGATGAAGGACCTTCTGCGACGCGCAGAGAGCCGGTGACCCTAAAGTCTTTGCGAGCCTTGCGGTCCTTTGCGACCTTTGCGTGAAGGAATTCTGTTCTCGGAAACGAATTCTGTTCTCGAAAACGTAACATCCATCACCGCATTTGGAAGGAGTCCCGATTGTCGGTTTCGAAAGAATCCGCCTCGCCCCCGGTTGCTATCGATTCGTCCGTGTCCCCATCTGAAGATTCGGCCGCCGCAATCACGGCCTCCAGGCATTATCGCTTCAGTAAGTACAGATGGATCATCTGCGCGCTCCTGTTTCTTGCTACTACGATCAACTACATGGACCGCCAGGTGATCGGCATTCTCGCGCCGGATCTTCAAAAGTCGATCGGCTGGAACGATATCGAATACGGCTACATCGTCACGGCGTTTCAAGCCGCATACGCCGTCGGGCTGCTGATTGCCGGGGGCTTGATCGATAGATTCGGGACACGAATCGGTTACTCGCTTGCGATTGTTGTTTGGAGCCTCGCGGCGATGGGGCACGCGATAGCGCGCTCGGCATTCGGCTTCGGCATTGCGCGGGCCGCGCTCGGGCTGGGTGAGGCGGGCAACTTTCCGGCGGCGATCAAAACCGTAGCCGAATGGTTCCCGAAACGGGAACGCGCCTTTGCGACGGGCATCTTCAACGCGGGAACGAACGTCGGCGCTGTCGCGGCGCCGCTTATCGTGCCGTGGATTGCGCTGCGCTTCGGCTGGCAGTGGGCTTTCATACTGACGGGCGCGATCGGATTCACGTGGCTCGCGTTATGGCTTCCATTGTATCGGCGTCCCGAACAGCATCCGCGAGTCTCCAAAGAAGAGCTTGCTTACATTCGAAGCGACGGTGTGGAAACCACGACGAAGGTCCCGTGGTTGCGTCTTCTGCCGCACCGGCAAACCTGGGCCGTTGCGATTGGCAAATTCCTGACCGATCCGATCTGGTGGTTCTACCTTTTTTGGCTGCCGAAATTTCTGAACGAGAAGCACGGTCTGAATTTGAGTACGATAGGAGCGCCGTTGGTTGTGATCTATGTCATAGCCGACGTGGGCAGCATCGGTGGCGGCTGGCTTTCGTCGAGCCTGATCAAACGAGGCTGGAGCGTCAATCGAGCGCGCAAGACGACGATGTTGATTTGCGCGCTTTGCGTAGTGCCCATTGTATTCGCCTCGCAGGTTTCCAGTTTGTGGTTTGCGGTGGCGCTGATCGGGCTTGCAGCCGCCGCGCATCAGGGTTGGTCGGCAAATATATTCACGATGGCTTCGGACATGTTTCCGGGCTGCGCGGTTGGATCTGTCGCGGGGATCGGGGGAATGGCGGGAGCGGTGGGAGGAATGCTGATCGCGACGCTCGCCGGTTACGTTCTGCAGTTGACTCACAGCTATCTGCCGCTGTTTATCATCGCGGGCTCGGCTTACCTGGCGGCTTTGTTGATCGTTCATCTGCTCGCGCCGCGGCTCGAAGCCGCCGATGTTGGGCGTGTCGTTTAAGACTTCAGGAGAGTTTCAATGAATGCTTCTTCAAGATTAGTGTCCGCTCTATTGGTATTGGCGATGGCATGCATCAGCGCAGTTTCTCAATCGACGGTATCGACTCAAGTCGCGCAGGACTGCGCCGAATTGAAGGGGACTGTTGACCGCATGCAGGCGCGCCTGCGTGATTGGCCCGAGCTCAACCGCTATCGCGATGCCAACACTAAGACAGTTCCGCCAACCAGGGCCGAAATGCGAGTCGTTTTTATGGGAGACTCGATCACCGACTTGTGGAGCCGGGATGCCGGCGGATTCTTTGCCGGCAGGCCTTACATAAATCGCGGGATCAGCGGCCAGACGACTCCGCAAATGCTCATTCGATTCCGGCCTGATGTAATTGCGCTCCAGCCAAAGGTGGTTGTAATTCTCGCCGGCACCAACGATCTTGCTGGAAACACCGGGCCAATGACGCTTGCGATGACGGAGGACAACCTGACTACGATGGCGGAATTGGCGCGCGCGCACGGAATTCGAGTTGTGTTCGCGTCCCTTCTGCCAGTCAGCGATTATGGTCACAATCGCGAGGGAAAACCCATCAGGCAAACGGAACGCCGGCCTCCGAGTCAAATCAAGTCGCTGAATGAATGGATCAAACGCTACGCTGGCGAGAACGGCTCCGTGTATCTCGACTACTTTTCTGCGATGGTTGATGAGAGTGGGATGCTCAAGAAGGAACTCAGCGACGACGGTTTGCATCCGAACGCCGCGGGATACGCAGTAATGAAGCAGCTTGCCGAACACGCGATCGCCGCCGCTTTAAAAAGCAAACATTAAGCACAGGACGAATCATGTAGGGGCGGCCCTCCGTGGCCGCCCCTCCTCGCGAGGCAGACCCCTTGTACCCAAAGAGGGGCGGCCACGGAGGGCCGCCCCTACATGATTGGTCCTGTGCTCTTCGAAGAGCTTTATTGATTCATCCCGCTTGCGAGAAGGCCGCCGTCGACCACCAAAATTTCCCCCGTCATGAAACTCGCAGCGTCCGAAGCCAGGAACACCGCCGCGCCCGCGAGCTCTTCCACTTTGCCGAATCGCTTCATCGGAGTTCGCCAGATGAATTCGCGTCCGCGTTCCGTTTCGTTCAACATCGTTCGATTCAAGTCGGTGGGAAACACGCCCGGCGCAATCGCATTGACGCAGATACCGTAAGCCGCCCATTCGATTGCAAGTGATTTTGTAAGCGAGGCCACGGCAGCTTTGCTTGCGCAGTAGGCTGCGACTTCCTGCAGCGCTGCGAACGAGGCGATCGAAGCGATGTTGATGATTCGCCCGTAGCGGCGTTCCAGCATGTGGCGCCCAAAGACCTGACACGCCCTGAAGGTGCCGGTAAGGTTTGTATCCAGGATTTGATTCCAATCATCTTCACTGTAGTCGACTGTCGGCGCTCTCTTGGTGCGCCCTGCCGAGTTGACCAGGATGTCGACCTTCTCGAAAGCGTCGATGCTTTTATGAAGTACCCGCTCGAGAGAAGAGCGGTCGGAAACATCTGAGACCAGACGCAGAGTCCGGCTGCCGCGATCTTCGATTTCGCGCGCGACCGCTTCAACTTTGTCGATTGTCCGCGAGGTTGCCACGACGTTTGCGCCCGCCTCCGCAAGTCCGTGAGCCAGTGCGCGTCCGATGCCGGACGTGCCGCCAATGACAACCGCTGTTTTGTCGTTGAGTTCCAACGGCGCATAACCCATGAATCGAAGCCTCCGTTCGAGCTTCGTTATTCCATGCGAAACAGAGCTTGTCAAACGCCGAGGCAGGCGGGCAGTGTCTTAATTTGGAGGGTCGCATACGCTTCAGCCTGTTCCAAATAATAGGATGATGGGAATCTTACAGGGGGTGTGATTAAAAGCGGGACTTGAGTCGGGAACCGCCCGCGACTCTTCGCCGGAAGAAGTGTCCTGAGAATTCCATGGAACCCCGTAGGGGTAGAATGTTTATAGTGGCGAGCTCCATACGTTGCCAACCCCGTAGGGGTGAAATGTTCCTGCGCTCAACTCTATGCCGCACCTAACGGAGCCAGGAGTCCACGTCGGCGTCCGTAACTATAAACATCGCACCCCTACGGGGTTGCCGGGCGGAA
>DATNBZ010000173.1:0-15020 GCA_035607285.1 Blastocatellia bacterium
ATCTTCGGATGTCTGGCGGAACAGGGTATTGGCGGTTTCGAGCTGCGCGCGCGCCGATTCGACCTTCGCTTTTGACGCGATGACCTGGACATACGCGCCACTCACCGCGAATACGACCAGATCTCGAGCGTCTTCGGCGGACTGCTCGTTTGCGGATTGCACCTCGCGAACTGAACGGTAGTTATGCCAGTTTGTGAGATCGAACACAGTTTGGGAGAGGCTCGCGCGCACGTCGAAGAAGTTGAACGGGCCGACTACTGTCGGAAACGAGAAGCCGGCAATCGGAACACTCACGCGAAGGCCCAGCGCGCGAAGATTTGTCTGCTGCGCCGTCTCGCTTATGTTTGCGCTTAGATTGGGAAGCAACGAGCTGCGGGCGACTCGCGCCTGGCCGCGCGATTGCCGCACGGCCTGAGTGAGCCCGATCGCGCCCAGATTGTATTCGACCGCCCGCGCGACGGCGTCCTGCAGCGAGAGCTTGCCCGAAAAGGGAATCTTCCCTGTGCTGGGCACGCTGCCCGAATACGGACCCTGCACCTGAATCGCCGGGTTGATAGTGTTGACGCTTGTCGTCGTGCCGGGGACTGCCGTTTCAGTCGCGGTAACCGAGCCGGTTTGGCCGCTCCGCCCCGAGAGCGGAAGCTGGGCAGCCTGGGACGGGGACGTTTGCTGCCCGGCCCTGATCTGGCCAAACGTACACGGTGCCGCGATGAGGAAGAGGACGAGGATGAATAATGATCGGGAATTGCCGATGGACGATAGCGGAGCGCCGCGACCTTTATCCAGAGTTGTGATCGAAGTGACACGAGTTGTAATCGAAGTGACATGAGTTGTAATCGAAGTGGCACGCGCCGTGTTTGTCATTGCTTCCTTCCTTGTAGAGCAATTCATGTAGGGGCGGCCCTCCGTGGCCGCCCCTCTTCGGTAAACGTTTTATTCCGCTGCGGCTGAGGGGCGGCCACGGAGGGCCGCCCCTACATGTTGCCAACAAACCCCGCCCCTACATGTCGCCAACAACCCTCCACGCAGCCCACTAGCTGAGTTGTTTTCGAAACCGCCACATGCTCAGCGAAAAGAGAATCAAGGTGATGATCAGCAGCGCAAGGAAATTGGTCCATAGTGATGTGAACCCGCTTCCCTTTAGCAGACTGCCGCGAGCGATAACGGCGAAGTGATGAATTGGGTTCACGATCGTCAACGGCTGCAGCCACTTCGGCATTGCTTCAACCGGATTGAAAGCCCCCGACAACGTCGCCAGCGGCGGATTCACGAAGAAGCTCGTCAGCAGCGCCTGTTGCGCGGATCTGCTAAAGGTAGCGATCACGGTCCCGATGCTGATGCCGGACAGGATACACAGGGCGCCGCCCGCGAGAACCAGCAGCAAGCTTCCATGGAAAGGAACGGCGAAGACCAGCTTCATGACGGCAACCGCGAGAAGCATCATCATGCACAACAGGAAAAACAACGGCGTGATCTTGGCAATGATGATCTCCGAAGTGCTCGAGGGCGACATCAACAACTGCTCTACCGTGCCCGCCTCACGCTCTCTCACCATTGCCGCCGAGGAGACCAGGGAACTGTTCAAGATTAGGAGCAGGCCGAAGACGCCGGTCACAATGAACCACGAATCGACAAGACCGGGATTATAAAGAAACGCCGGCAGCAGGAGCACGCGGCCGGATGGCTGGTTGCGGATGACGGATTGCGGACTGGGGATTGCGGATTGCGGATTGGGGATTGCGGATTGCGGATTGTCCGGTTCCCGATTGCGGGTTGGTTGAATCCCAGGGCTCGTTAGATTACCCATGTCCCTGTTCCGCAATCCGAAATCCGCAATCCGCAATTGGTTGTTGTAGCTCTGAATTACACCTTCAGCATAAGCCTGGCCGATGGCGGCGGTGTTGGCGTTCATCGCGTTCAAAATGAGTTGTATCGTAGTTGAGCGCCCGCGCTGAAGATCGTTGGCGTAGTCTTCAGGGATCACCAGTCCTGCGTCCAGGTCGCCTCGACTGATCGCATCGCCCAACTGGTCGACCGCAAAATAATAACGCGCCAACTGAAAACTCTTGCTCTCGCTCATCCTGGCAACAAGCTCTCGGCTTTCGGGCGTCCTGCTTTCATCGATGACTCCAAGCCGCAGGTGCGAGACTGTAGCGCTGAGCGCAAATCCGAAAAGTGTCAACTGAAGCACCGGTGGCAGAATGAGCGAAAGCGCCAGCCGGCGGTCGCGTTTGATCTGGTTCAGCTCTTTGCGCACCAGCGCTCGAACGCGACGGCTGAAGAGTTGTTGGATCGATCTCATTTGTTACGCCTTCAGTTGCATGCGTCTCATGCTGCGCCAGGCCAGCGTGAAGAAGATCGTGCCGATGACTCCAATGATCAGGACCTTGAACCACATTGCGGGCCAACCGCCACCCTGGAGCAACGCATCGCGCACGATCTCGATGTAATACCTGCCCCAGATAAAGTGAGATAACCAACGCAAACTGGCGGGAATATTCTCGACTGGAAATATCAGCCCGGAGAGCAGGAACACGAACAGGAAACCGAAGAGCGCTACCACCTGCATCGCGGCCGCTTGATTGGGAATGGACGCGCCGACCATTGTTCCAAACGACGCTACACAAAACGCATACAGGATGGTCGCCACGATAAATGGCGTAGGATCGCCGGCCAGGCTCAGCCCAAAGTATGTGAACAGCAGCACCAACCCGAGCACCCACTCCGCTAGCGTCACGATCATGAAAGCGAAGATCTTTCCAAGCACGAATTCATGCGCCGAGATGCTCGAGACGTACACCTGCAGGATCGTTTTCTGCTCTCCCTCCTTTGACATCGCCAGCGCCGCAAGCAGGGGAGGGAACATCGACAAACCGAGGACGAAAATGCCCGGCCCATAAAACTTCTTCGACGACCGCCCGGGGTTGAACCAGAGCCGCACCGCCGCCTTCACCGGTTCAGAACGAGCCGGGCCGATCTGCCGGCGATTGAACGCTCGAGTAATCTGCAATCCATAGCCCGAGATCAGCTTCGCCGTGTTTCCATCCGAAGCGTCAACCAGCATCTGGACCTCCGAGTTCTTTCCGAGCGCGATATCGCGTCCGAAATGAACTGGAATGATGAGAGCGGCGTCGGCGGCGCCGGATGTAAACGCTTCCTCCGGATGCCGGTTCACCGGCCACTCCCGAACGTGAAACGTCAACGAAGCGCGGAAGGCATCGATGAACTCGCGTGAGGCGGGCGAGTCGTCAAAGTCCTGGACGATGATTGGCAGATCGGTAACCGTCAATGAGATCCCTGATCCGTTGAGTATGAGCAGCACCAGCGGCAACACGAGCGCGAGCACCAGAGTTCGCCAGTCGCGGACGATCTGGGTCAGTTCTTTGCGCGTCTGTGCGAATATTCGCCTCATGATATTGCCGATTGCCGATTGCCGATTGCCGATTGCCGATTAAAACTTTAGATCCAACTTCCGCTATCTGAAATCCGAATTTGAAATCGGCAATCGACAATCGGCAATCGAAAATTACTTCAGCCTTTCTGTCGCGCCTGTTCGACGACGCTGATGAACACATCCTCCATCGAGAAACGTCCTTCACGCGCGCTGAGTACCTGGACGCCCCCGGCTTCCAGCTTCTCCGCGGTAGCTCGCTTGCCTGTCTCGGCGTCATCATCGGTGATGATGTGAAGCCGATCTCCGAACAGCGAAACTCGCCAGCGGTCGCCGGCTTGTTTCAGCAGGTCGGCCGCGCGTTGCGGACGGTCGACGATGAACTCCAACAAATGTCCTCGTTGTCTGTTCTTGATCTCCGTGGGTCCGCCCTCGGCCACAAGCTCACCGGCCACCATCAGTCCGAGTCGATTGCATTGTTCCGACTCTTCCAGATAGTGAGTGGTCACCAGTATCGCGGCGCCAAAGTCCGCAAGCCGATTGATCATGCTCCAGAAAGCGCGCCGCGCAAGCGGGTCGACTCCCGAAGTCGGCTCGTCGAGAAAGATCACGCTTGGCTCGTGCATGATCGCCGCGCCAAACGCGACGCGTTGCTTCCAGCCGCCGGGCAGGCTGCCGGTTATCTGGTCTTCCTTACCTTCGAGTCCGGAGAATGACAGGACCCATTTTCTCTTTTCTTCTCGCTCTCGGGCGGGCACGCCATAGACGCCTCCGAAGAACTCGAGGTTCTCCTTGATCGACAGGTCGTTGTAGAGCGAGAACTTTTGCGACATATAACCGATGCGCTGGCGCACCAGGCTCGACCGCAGGCTGCCGCGCTCGCCGGCAAGCTGAACATCGCCGCGCGTCGGCTCGAGAAGTCCGCACAACATCTTGATGGTTGTCGTTTTGCCGGCCCCGTTCGCGCCAAGAAGTCCGTAGATTTCTCCGTATCGAACCTGCAAACCGACGTTCTTGACCGCGGCGAACGCGCCAAACTCTTTTGTGAGATTTGTCGCTCCAATCGCAATCTCTCCTCGCAGGGATTTGTGATCGTGACGCGACGGGAACGGGGTTGCTCGAACTTCCTGACCGAGCCGCCGCAGTGTTGCAACGAAGACGTTTTCCAGGGCGGGCTCATCGACGCGCACTTCTTCGACTCGAATGTCGGCGGCGGCCATCTCCTGTTGCAGAATCTTTTTAGCTTCCTCCGGTTCGCGCGCAATGAGATCGAGCCGATCACCGAATCGCTGGACATCGATGATCTGGTTTTCGTTCCCGGTTATCTCGGACAACACTCGTTCTGCTTCACCCAGATTCGAGACGCGCACCTCGAGGCGCTTCGCTTTGAGATTGTCGCGAAGCTCGCCGGGCGTGCCCGTCTGTCTCAGCTCGCCCAGATGCATGAGCGCTATTCGGTTACATCTCTCGGCTTCATCCAGGTAAGGCGTCGCGATGAGTATGGTCAGGCCGTCGGCGGCAAGATGAGCGAGCGTGTCCCAGAATTCTCGGCGCGACACCGGGTCAACCCCGGTCGTCGGCTCATCCAGCAACAGGGCGCGAGGCTTGGGGACGAGCGCGCAGGCGAGCGAGAGTTTTTGCTTCATTCCGCCGCTCAATTGACCCGCGAGCCGGTCCGCGAAACGGTCCATATCAAACATCTCGAGATAGCGGTGGCCTCGCTCCTCGATTTCTTCACGCGGTACGCGCCGAAGATCCCCGATGTAGCGGATGTTTTCCATGGCGGTCAGATCGGGGTAAAGGCTGAACGCCTGAGTGAGGTAGCCGGTTTGCGATCGCGCCTCGCGCGCGGGTCTGCCAAAAACTTCGACGCGGCCCGAGGTAGCTTCCATCACACCCGACAGGATCTGGAAAGTCGAGGTCTTGCCCGCGCCGTCGGGACCGATCAGACCGAAGATCTCACCCTCTTGCACCTCGAGGTTGATGCCTCGAACAGCTTCGACTGCGTCGTAGCGCTTCCAGAGATCGCTGACGCGGATCGCGAGACTTGAGGATTGAGGATCGAGGATGGAGGATGGAGGATGGAGGAGGGAGGAGGGAGGAGGGAGGATGGAGGATGGAGGATGGAGGATGGAGGAGGGAGGATCGACGGTCGAGGATTGAGGATCTATGGTCAAGGACCGTCGTTCGACAGCGCGCGCAGATTTCAATTCACGATCATCCATTCTCTATCCTCTATCCTCTATCCTCAATCCTCTATCCTCAATCCTCTATCCTCTATCTTCATTTCATCCGTTTGCCCTGCGGCCAGTCGTCGCCCTGGACAAGGACCTCACCGTCGGCGGGCATGCCGGGTTTGGCATTTCCGATCGCGCCCTTGAGCTGCAACTTGACTCCAACAACCTGCTTTACGCGCTCATCGCGGAAGTAAGTATTTTCCGGCGTGAACGTGGCTTCAGGGTCGACCCGCGAGACGTAAGCATCGACCGGTTGATTTGGATCGGAATCAAGGTAGACCCTTGCCGGTTGCCCCGTCTTGACGTGTCCGATCTGTCCTTCCGGGACAAAGCCTCTGAGATACACCTTACTGAGATCCAGCAGCGTAACAATGGTCGCGCCCGCGGTTACGACTTCTCCCGGTTGAGCGGCTCGAGTCATGATCGTGCCGTCAAACGGCGCGGTGACTATCAGATCGCGCCGGTTCGCCTGGGCCTCCGCCAGTTGAGCGCGGGCCTGCTCGCTGGCCGCGTTTGCGCGCGAGATTTCCGCCTGTTGCTGCACGATCTGTTTTCGAACCGTCTCGGCCTGAGAACCGCGGATACCGGGGTTCGCCAGATTTGCCTTCGCGACGGTGAGCGCGCCTCGCAAAGCTTCAACTCGACGTTTGGCCGCCGCGACCGCTGCCGCTTGTTGAGCCGCGTTTGAAGCGGCCTCCTGACCTTTGCGCTCGGCGACTGCGCCCGTCTCAGCAAGCCGCGTATAGGCTTCCTTATCGAACGAGGCCAACTGATATGAAGCCTCCTGGCGCGCGAGTTCGGCTTCCGCGCCAGCCAGGTCGGCCTCGGCTTGCCTGACGCGACCTTCAGAGTCGACCCTGGCTTGTTCGGTCTGCAACTGGCTCTGTCGCAGTTGCTCCTGAAGTATGGTGAGCTGATCCTGTGCCCACTTCACCTTTGAGTCTGCCTGCGAGAGCTCCGCGCGAGCCTGCTCTTCGCGAGCGCGGATCTGCTGGTCGTCGAGGATTGCAATCGGGTCACCGGCCTTGACGCTGTCACCTTCCCGAACGCGGACCTCGAGTATACGGCCGCTAGTTTTAGGCGCGACCGCTGAGTCATCACCTTCAATGCGGCCGCTCAAACTGATGACGCTATCCGGAGCGTGCGGGGCCGAGAAGAAGATCTTCCAAATCAAAAACGCGGCGGCAACCAACACCAGCACAAGGATGAGAACTGCCAGCCGCCGTGCGAGCGGGCGGACGCGGGTTGGCGCTACGACGTCTGTCTGCGAGGAGCGCTCACTTTGTTCGGGGGCGCG
The DNA here is from genome assembly GCA_035607285.1 of Blastocatellia bacterium. Taxonomy (GTDB): domain Bacteria; phylum Acidobacteriota; class Blastocatellia; order UBA7656; family UBA7656; genus Onstottus_A. The sequence continues at coordinate 6,926 of DATNBZ010000173.1, forward strand.
TTCGTTTTTTTGTTGGTCTGTCATTTCCGCCTCTCCGTGTTCTTTGGCGGCGTGAGCTATCACGCGGTGAAGTGGCCGCATCACCAGCCGATCCCGCGGCAGTTTGGATATACGCAAGTGAAAAGTCTGCGATGTGATTGGCGATCTGCGTTACCTGCGCGGGCGTCATCTTCAGCGCCGGCCAGAGTAGTGTGAGGACCGGACGCGCGTGGGCGTAATGCACTATTTGTCCGACCACGCTGATAGTGCAGAGCCGGGTGGTTGCGTTGTCAGGAGGCAAATTGAGTATAGTGCCGATGATCTCGCGCAGACTTCTGTAGATCGGGCGAATCGCTTCATCGATCACGCGTGACAACGCCGGCGTCGGATGCGCGAGCTCGTGGGCCATTAAACCGAAACGAAGGTCGGGGCGATCGGCGCCGCACATCTTCTGGAACATCGCTCGAATCGCATGCCTCAGCTTTTCTTCCGGCGCCGCGTCGTCATCGAGCGCTTTTCGAATGGCTTCGTTCTGAACGGCTCCAACGGTTTGCCTAAGGACTTCCGTATACAAGCCAAGCTTGTCGCGGAAGTGATAGTTAACAGCGGCGACGTTCGCGCCCGCGCGAGCGCAAATCTGACGGACAGTCGCGTCATAGTAGCCGACTTCGGCGAAGACCTCTCCCGCGGCGTCAAGCAACTTGGCGCGAGTGCGATCGGCCGCGATAGGTTGCGATGCGGGCTTTGAGCCGTGACCGCCTGATCTGATAGCTTCGCGAGACATCTAAACAAAGGATTAAAACAAGTGTTTGATTTTGTCAAGCCGGTGGAGAAGCGAAAGGACTGAAGGGACCTGAAAGGCTGAAAGGACTGAAAGGACTGAAAAGGACCGAAGGGACTGAAAAGGTGTGCGGAGTTAAGCGTCCCTTCAGTCCCTTCAGTCCTTTGGGTCCTTTAAGTCCTTTCAGCCTTTCAGGTCCTTTAAGTCCTCTCGATTCAAAGCGAGCTTCATTGACAAACCCCGAACCCAAACGTAACCTTTTGTTGAACGAATCGCGCAAAGATTCGTTGTATTGTTCACCGATATGAATCAACGAGTTTTTCCAGCTTACCCGGGCATTGCTCCTGAAGACGATCCCGACATTGAGATCAATTACATCGACGAGCCTTCGGCGTCAGCCGGGCTTTGGGCCGAAGTCAAATCCATAACTCGCGACATAATCTTCGCGGCGGTGATGGCGGTGTTGATCGTGGTCTTCGTCGTGCAACCGGTCAAGGTCGAGGGCACGTCGATGCAACCGCGTCTGGAAAATGACGAGCGCATCTTCGTTAACAAGTTCGATTACAACTTCTGGAGCATCGAACGCGGAGACATCATCGTGTTCTGGTACCCGGAAGATCCGACGAAGTCTTTCATCAAACGAGTGATCGGATTGCCGGGCGAGAGCATCGACATGGACGCAATGGGGCACGTCACGATTAACGGCCAGGTGATACCGGAACCGTATCTGGCGCCACAGCGCAACCAGATGGCTCGCGCCAAGTGGAACCAGGTCCGGAGTGATTTTAAATACGTCAAGCCGCACTATTACTTCGTGATGGGCGACAATCGCGACGCCTCCAACGACAGCCGCTCGTGGGGGCTGGTGCCCGAAAAATACATTTACGGTAAAGCGATGTTCAGGTACTGGCCGCTTCCGCGCATCGGGTCGCTCAACACCACGGTTGATACGGACGACGAACGGTGATCCGCTCGGAGATCTCAAAGTTTAGATTTCAAATTCAGATTTCAAATTTGAGATTTGAGATTTGAGATCTGAGATTTGAGATCTGAGATTTGAGATCTGAGATCTGAGATTTGAGATCTGAGACCTGAGATCTGAGATTTGAGATTTGAGATTTGAGGTTTGAGATTGGATCAATCCTCTTCCAATGCGCTCAAGGCTGACGCCCCTATTCAAGCTCTTCTACAATCCGCTCCAGGCCATGACTGAAATCTCAGCGCGCGCGCCCTATGTCGCGGGCGCTGCGCTCGCCTTGCTCTCCACCTTCGCTTATTACGAGTTGCTTAGCGGAAAACTCCAGTGGATCATCGCCGGGTTCGCGCGAGAGCGGTCAATGGGATTGCTTGCGCCGATAATGATCATTACATACCAGCTTATCGCAGGCGTGATCCGCGATTCTTCACCTGTGTTGTTTTTGACCGTCGTGTTCGTTCCGGCGTGCCTGATGTCGACGAGCATGATCCATCGGCGAGCGAGCTTCAGCGTGTTGCTTCGTCAGGAATACGCGCCGCTTGCCAGTTGCGCGCTCTATGGCTGGACGGCTGCTCACCTGGTGATGTTGATTCCTGCGACGCTGACGTTCCAGTCGGGCGGGCCCAACGCGGGTGCATTAGAGTCGGCGCTAAGACTCGTGCCTCTGCCCTACTTTATCTTTCTCATGGTGATAGGAGTGCGAGCCGTTTTGCGAGTCAGCTACGGAGGGTCCGCGGGCGTTGTCGCGCTTGCATCGCTCTCGTTTCTGGCTCTGCCGCTTTTGCCGAGGCTGCTGTTTTTGCTCACGTCTCCGTTCTTGCTGATCTTCGTGATCTTGCTTCTAAGGAACATTTTTGGCGACCTGGTTAGCGCCCAACGCGCGCGGGAAGACTTTAAACGCAACCTCGAAACTGCAACCTTGAATCCGGCGGACGCGTCCGCGCATTACAACCTCGGGCTGATTTATCAACAACGCGGCCAGCTCGACGAAGCAAAGGCGAGCTTTCGACGGGCGATTGAGATCGACGCCGAAGAGACCGACGCGCATTATCAGCTCGGCAGGATTGCGCGTGAAGAGGGCCGGTTCGCCGATGCGATTAATCACTTCGACGCAGTTGTGAGCCGCAACCCGGAACACAGCCAAAGCGAAGCGTGGCGCGAGATCGGCTGGACCTATTTTCAGGCCGGGCAATTCGAAGACGCGCGCGCGGCATTCGAGCGATTCATCGACAAGCGCCCGTCTGACGCCGAAGGTCGTTACCGCTACGGGCTGACGCTTCATCAACTGGGCAGCGCTGATGAAGCCGCGGCTGAGATGAAAGCTTGCATCGAAGCGGTTCGAACATCGCCGTCTTATAAGTATCGAGCCGAGAAACACTGGGCGAGCGAAGCACAATCTTTTTTGCGATCGCAGGGCGCAGCGGCGGGCGGGCAGTAGACTCGCGTTGTAGTTTTCAGATTTGCGGAACGATCAATTGAGAGTAGGTTGCTTTAACGATTCGCGCCGAAGCAGTATTTCGTTGCATGTTTGTTATACTGAAACGCTCAGAATTTGAGAACAGGAAATCGCTGATGAGTCGTCGGATCATTCTGAAAAAGCCTGTAGTCTCTAGCGGAATAGGTTCATCGCAGTCGATTACCGGAGTGCAGCCGCGGAAACAGATCGAAATTGTGTGTCGCGCGATTTCTCGCAGGTTTCATCCCGACAAGATAGTACTCTTCGGGTCTCACGCCCACGGCAAACCTCGTCCAGAGTCGGACGTTGATCTGCTGGTTGTAATGCCGTTCGAGGGAAGCCCGTTTCGACAAGCTGCCGTTATCCTCGATCACGTGGTCCGCGCGGTGGGAGTACTCCCACTCGATCTCCTGGTGCGAACTGCCGAACAAGTACAAGAGCGAATTCAGATGGGTGATACTTTCATGCGCGATGTCATCGAGCGCGGGCGGGTGATGTATGAAGCCGACCACTCTTGAGTGGATTAGCAAAGCAGAAGATGATTTTCACGTCGCCCAAATGAGTTATCGCGCTCGGCGGCATCCGAGTTACGATGCCGCCGTTTTTCACTGTCAACAGTGCGCCGAGAAGTATCTAAAGGCAAGACTCGAAGAAGCCGGCATCCCATTCTTGCGGACACATGATCTATTGTTGCTGCATCAGAAAACTCTCACTGCCGAGCCCAGTTGGATCGTCTTACAATCGTTTCTGATTGTCCTTGGTCCCTACGCTGTGGCTTATCGATATCCCGGCATCTCAGCGACCAGGCTCGATGCAAGAGTTGCGTTGAAGAACTGTCGAGAAGTGCGCCGCGTCATTCGAGGCGCGTTCGGTCTGCGAGTATGAGCCCCGCATTGCCAGTGGAGCTGAATTGAGGAGCCTGGATCGATGAAAGGATAATTAATTGGAAGCAATCCTTGCACTTGAAGACGGACGAACCTGGAGAGGCCGCGGCTTTGGCGCTGAAGCCGAAGTCGCCGGCGAAGTTGTATTCAACACCTCAATGTCGGGCTACCAGGAAATCCTCACCGATCCGTCCTACTCCGGACAGATCGTGACGATGACTTATCCGCTCATCGGCAACTACGGTGTCAATGAAGAAGACCCCGAGTCTCGCCGGGTGTTCGCCGAAGGCTTTGTCGTGCGCGAACTCTCACGGGTCTATTCAAACTGGCGCGCCGGCCAGTCGCTGGATCAATACCTGAAAGACGCAGGCGTGCCCGGCATCTCGGACATAGACACGCGGTCTCTGGTTCGTCACATTCGCGAGCGAGGTTCCATGCGCGGATGTCTGTCAACCTTGCACACCGAAGAGCAAGCCGTGGTCGAGCGCGCTCGAAAGGCCCCGGAGATGATCGGTCTCGATCTGGCTTCAGTAGTCACCTGCAAAGAGCCTTATGTGTGGACTGACGATCAGGCGGCGGCTTACGGCTCGCCGGTCTTGTTGCATCCGCGCGCGAAGCAGCCGCAAACGGACGGCGAGAAAAGCGAGCCGAGCTTCCACGTAGTCGCTTACGACTTCGGCTTAAAGCACAACAGTCTGCGGAATCTTGCAGCCTTGAATTGCCGGGTGACCGTGATTCCCGCGCTTACTTCGGCGGAGGATGTCATCGCCCTGAAGCCCGACGGCGTCTGGCTATCGAACGGGCCGGGCGATCCAGAGCCGCTCACAGGAGTTGTTGCGAATCTCAAGAAGCTGATCGGCCGTTATCCGATTTTCGGGATATGTCTTGGGCATCAACTGATGGGTCTCGCGTTCGGTGGCCGAACCTACAAACTGCCGTTTGGTCATCACGGGGGAAACCAGCCGGTGAAGGATCTGACGACCGGACGCGTCGAGATCACCGCGCAGAACCACGGCTTCGCGGTGGATGCCGACTCGCTGCCTGCCGATTGTGAGGTTACGCACATAAACTTGAATGACAACACGGTTGAAGGCCTCAGGCATCGCAATCTTCCCGTCTACTCCGTCCAGTATCACCCGGAAGCCGGGCCCGGTCCGCACGATCCTTCTTACCTGTTCGACAAGTTCGTCGAGACGATGAAAGAATCGCGTCATTAATATGGACGAGTACTCAGTCACGCTCAAGGTGATGGATCCGTAAGGGCGTCCCTCCACAGAAACCACCCGAGGCCGCGAGCTTTGCGGTACTTTGCGAGCTTTGCGCAAGGAATTCGCTCGAGTAAAGAGAGATACGTTGAACGCAAAGCTCGCAAAGTACCGCAAAGCTCGCAGAGCAGTTTCTTCACGGTATCGACTCGTTAAGACGAAGCGATGGTTCTTCGACCCTGGCAGGCAGCGGGCGGAATCGTACAGCCAAACCAGCGGCGGGCGACTGAGCTGGCCCAGAATCGATCATCATTCTTGCAATCGCTGCAACAATGTGGCGCGCAGCAACCAAAAATCAAAAATGCGAATCTTAGTTGTGGCTCCTTATTACGGGAACAATCCAACAATACGAACAAGGGAAGGATGGTGTCGGATGAAAGCTGAGAATATTACACGGAGAATCCTGCAAGCCGGAGTGCTTGCGTTGGCAATCAACTTCATATCGGTCGCTTCGGCAAGCGCCAAAACCGCGCCGGCATTTCCAAACATCGCAATCAAGAATTTTGGTCAGATGGACGAGCGTTTCTTTCGAGGCGCCCAGCCTGGAGAGGGAGACTACAAGTCGCTAGCCGCGCTTGGCATAAAAACTATTATCGACTTGCGTGATGATCCCACCAGCTATGAGAAGCGCGAGGCGGAAGCCGCCGGCATTCGCTACGTCAATATTCCGATGAGCGATTCCAGCCGCCCGCGGGACGAGCAGATCGATCAATTTCTGAAGCTCGCCAATGATCCCGCAACCGGTCGCTTCTTTGTTCACTGCGCCGGCGGCCGCCATCGTACAGGCGTGATGGGAGCAGTCTATCGAGTGACGCACGACGGGTGGGGCTTTGATCAGGCTTACAAAGAGATGAAAAACTACGATTTCTACACACGCTTCGGACACGGTTCGCTGAAGGACTACGTGCAAGACTTCGCCGGCCACACAAAGTCGATCGAGGTTTCGACAGGGCATTCGTCGGGCACCAGCCGCTAAGATCGTCACAGCCTGAAATTGAGAAAGGCCGCTCCTTACCGGAGCGGCCTTTTCGGTTGGGCAGTGTCCTCAAGTTGTGTTGGTCGACGAGGAAACCGGCGCGGGTTCTTTTGGAGTGCGGCGCGGTCTGTGCGTACGCGCCGCTTTGGCTCTTGGTGGCGATCAAAGCAGTCAAAGCGGCGCGTACGCACAGACCGCGCCGCAGTCCAAATATGCCGTCACGCGCGTCGGATCGTCACCCGTTCATCTGTAGTTGTGGTGACATTCGCAGGCCGACGTATCAATACACGCTGCCGTTTCATTTGACCTTGTCAGCTCCAGCCGCCTCGAGAATCTTGGCCGCCTGACCGGCGCGGTCGTCATGAGTGTAAACGCCGACAAGGATTCCACCGTGCTCGATTTGCTCGTTGTAGAACCTTGCTTCGTGTTCGGGGAACCCGAGCCCGATCAAGGCGCCGGTTAATCCTCCCGCGGCCGCGCCTGCTCCCAGTCCCGCCAGAGTGGCCACGATCGGTCCAGCAGCAACCAGCGCAAGGCCCGGTACTACAACCACGCCCAGAGCTACCAATCCAGCGGCGATCGCGCCGATGACCCCGCCGATTGTTCCGCCAGTCGCCGCGCCTTCCGGCGCCTTGGTCGCCATGGCCAGCCCGAACTCCCGGCCTTGCGTGGCGTCGCTCATCAACAGGCTTATATCGTCGCGTGACCAGCCATGCGCTACAAGGTCTTCGATCGCGCGCTCCGCGCTCGATCGAGCCTTAAATAATCCGGTTACTAATGTCGCCATGAATCTGACCTCCTTGTGTTAGTGCGACAAGCTGCCAGCTTGTCGGCGTCTCCGCCACAGGCCGCACCCGAAGTCCACGACAAGCTGGCAGCTTGCCGGACTGGCGTTAAAGAGCAACGGCGATGCCAGCACCGGACGCGGGCGGTCTTCTAACGAAAAGGCTCCGGTGGCATTTGTGCCCGCTTGCTAATCATTCACTCGGCGGGACGAGTTGACTATTTTCAATACAGCAAAAACGGGGCAGCTCTGATAGCATCAAGGTGTAAGACGTAAAGGAGTAGACGCAATGAAGAGAGCGGCGGATCTTGTCGATTGTGAATTGAAGTGGACACAACCCAAAGCACTGAAGATGCATTATGAGTTGCACGCCGGCGAAGAGCTTGCAGCGAGGCTGGCCTTTAGAAGCTCGTTCGGTTCGTTTGCGATGGGACAGAGCGGCGATGGCTGCTGGACCTTCAAGCGCACCGGCTTCTTTCAGACCAGAGTGACCGTCCGCCCCTGTGAAGAAGAAACAGACATCGCGCTATTCAGGAACAACACCTGGAGCGGTGGTGGGACATTGGAACTGCACGGCGGAAGAAGGCTGCTTGCGACTACAAATCTTTGGCAGACCAATCTTGAATTCAAAACCGAATCCGGAGAGACCTTGCTTCGATTCAAGAGCGGGGGCTTGATACACCTGTCTGCGCGGGTCGAGATCGAACCACAAGCAATCGAATTAGCCGAGCTGCCCTGGTTGACTATGCTTGGCTGGTATCTGATTGTGATGATGCACATGGATTCGGCCGCATCGGCCGGGGCAATTGCTGCGGTGAGTTAAGACAGTCGAGGACAAATCGACAGGATCTACAGGATCAAGAGGATAGCTGAAGTGCGGCCGGCAAGGGCGTCCTCTTAAATCGTGTTCCTCCTGTGAATCCTGTCCAGACCCCCGAGGACAAATCGACAGGATTTACACGATCAACAGGATAGCTGAAGTGGGGCCGGCAAG
>DATNBZ010000178.1:0-31537 GCA_035607285.1 Blastocatellia bacterium
CACCACCTCCGCCGCCTGCGCCGGCCGGATAGATGGCCAGAATGCCTGCTTTATCATCCGCGCTCAGATTAGCATCGCGACCATTTCCGTGAGCAACGGCCCACATGATCGCGGAAGTATCGGCCGAATGAGCAAGCCCGATCGAATGCCCTAACTCATGGCAGGTTACCTCCGCGAGGTTGGCGGAGTTCCCCAGAAAGCAATTCATTCCCTTGTTGAATACGGTGTCCGCTTCCAGCATCCGGTTGAAAGTGATTCCGCCAACGACCTTCGACTCATTCGTGTAACTGATTGCCGTTAACGCAACGACTCCGGCACAACCTATTGGCGGATCCAACTGGCCGAGACAATCGCCAAATGAGATGGTGTTCGCGTTGTCTATGGCAATACCGCAAGCGCCTGTCTGGCCGGCGGTCTGAAGATGAATTGAAGCCCCACTCTGATTCGCCCACGCCGACATGGCGCGAGCAATCTCCGCCGCTGCTCCCCCCGCTACCGGAGATGCGTTGGGATTTACGAAGTAGGAAATTGCCTGGCCCGAGTCGGCCTCCATCCACCGAACGCCGCCCGCCATGAAAGCATATTCCGGTTTGAAGTCACCGGACTGCTGCTTTGCGCGCCAGTACTCCGGCGGAACCAGGACAAGCGGCTCACTGGCCCGCAAGGCATCTATCTCCGCTACCTGAGCCGCCTCCTGCCGCAGCGTCCGCTGGATCTTCTTTATGTACGAATGAAGGGATGCGCGATTAGTGATTTCGCCTACGGAGGTGCGCGCGAGGAGTTCGACATCCGGCGCATCGGCTGAGCGCTCGATCGATTCTCCCTCGGCGCCTCCATTCACTATCGAAAACTTGCCCATGAAGGCGTGCGCGGCGTGCAAGCTTCCGTCGGTACCGGTATTGAGATACAGGAGAACGCGTTCACCCGGCGTGAAGCCAGGTTGCCCAAACGCGCGCACCGCCGAAGCGCCGGTTTCACCACCGAGTTGCTTGAGCACGATGGTGCTTTCCGACAGTTCTCCCTTCAGAACGCGATCGGTACGCACTTCAACATAGGTCCACACCATTGAGTGCGTGTCGTCCCAGGCGCTGGTCCTCGAGACCACTCTACCGGTGACGATCAAGCGCGAGTTCACGATCAACTCGGTGTCCGAGAGCATGACAACCGTTGTCGCTTTTGCGTGAACTATGGGAAAGAGTAGAAGAGCTAGTAACAGAAAAGAGCGGGCTGGTTTCCTGGGGAAGCGCTTCATGTTTCCAAACCTTTCAGCTCGATCGCGAAGTAAGAACCGCGACTGGATTACGATCCAGACGCAATCGCCAAGGCGTGATCGCACGCCTGGATTTCAAGCAAACACCTCGGGGGTTCGAAAAGGGGCCGCCGACAAAATCGATCCATCGCTCAGGCGCGCATTGAACCATAGGCTCGATTCGACTGTCAAGAACGTTGCTCTGTTTGTGTCGGCTTTCGCGAGAATTCACGATAAGCAGGCGATGGAATCGGCGCTTTACCAGCGAACGTGAGTGCGCGGGAACGAACGCTTGCCGGGCAGAAAAATACTAAAGTGCGGTTGAGCACCGAAACGGACAAACTATTGTTTCAATCTAACGAAGGCTTTATCAGGGGATCGATTGGTGGAAACCAAAGGGTGCGGGAGAAGTGCCTGATACAAGTTGGAGTCTTTACGCCGGGCGGGGTCCTTCTCTCCGCTCGTCGTCGCGACGTACGCGATCTTCTTCACGATATTTGCGATCGTCGTCACGGTACTTCCGGTCGTCAAGCTCGCGCGGCTCATCGCCACGCATTCCGGTTTTGAAGTGCCGGATGCCCTCGCCAAGTCCCTTGGCCACTTCCGGTATCCGGCGCGCGCCGAAGAGAACAACGATTATCAAAATAATGATCAGCAACTCAGGCATTCCAAGACCCATCATATGGTTTAACTCCTTGAATCAGTCTTGATCGGACGACGTGATTCTAGACCTCGTTTAACAAGGGTGTCAAACACACGGGTCGAAAATCAATCGCTAAATGAATAAGACTTACGACCTGTATGGGCGGCCCTCTCTTGGCCGCCCCTCTTTACATACGGCGCTCGTTGGACCGAAGAGGGGCGGCCACGGAGGGCCGCCCATACAGGTCGTTACTACGTAAGAAGTCCGGTTTTTAATCACACCCAGCCGACCGGACGCCTTGGTGGTTTTCTTGCTTTTTGATCGAGGCAGCCGCTATCATACGTCGCGCATACGGACTGAAGCCCTTTGGTGAGGGATGGTCGCCGCGCGCTAAAAACTAACTGTCAGGTAAGCTCCAGATCAACACGGGATTCTTCGTCGCTCGTTTAATCGCGAGGAATAGACACGCTCAAATATGACTCTCGAATGTCCTAAGTGTAAGTCTCCGGTCGCGCGCGATGGGCAGCGCTTTTGTTATCGTTGCGGTCACGACCTGGGCGATGAATCGGCGAGGGCGAAGTCAGGGCAGAGTGGTGCGGTCGCAGTTGATGGCGTCGCGGAAGGCAAGCCTCAAAACTCATCCCGGCCACAACTTCCCGCGGGGACCGTAATACTGGAGCCAAATGCCTTCGCGGAGGAAAACACTCCCATCGCGCTGCCTAGGGCCAATCTCAAAATCCTCCTGCCAACCGGTGACGTCTTCGACCGTGAGATCTACGATGAAGAAACTCAGATCGGAAAGGGACCCCGAAACGATCTGGTCATTGCTGATCCGTCAGTCTCGACCGCGCACTCAGTGCTGCGCCGCGAAAACGAGGCTTACACTATTGCCGATCTTGGAAGCCGCAACGGAACATTCGTCAATGGCGAACGAGTGACAAGCCCGCGCCGGCTCAGTCATGGCGATGTCATCGGTATGGGTCTCTCGAAGCTGACGTTTCGACTCTCCGACTATAGCGAAACCGGCGCTATTGACCTCGACGAATTGGCGGCCGTATCGAAGCAAGGCCCGCCACCGTTGACTGAAGAATCCCTGGCGACGGTTGTCGACAGCTCCGGACTCGTATGGCGGAGTGACATCGATCGGGTTCGCAAGACCGCTAAGGGCCGGCTGTTAAATGTTCTCGTCGACGAGCGCCTTGCGACTGAAGAAAGCCTCCGCGATTTGATGAGCCGCACTTTTGAGATTCCGATCACCGACTTGAACAATGCGCATGTGGATGAGGGCGTGATAGCCGAGTTTCCGCCGCGTCTGGCGCTTGAACGCAATATCATTCCGATCGCAAGGGAAGGGGATTCGCTCGTCATCGCAGTAGCCGACCCAACCGACCGCGACGCGATCCAGGAGGTCGCCCAAAAGGTTCATCCCTCAGTTGTCCTGCGCCTCGCGACTGCGTCGCAGATACGCGAGAAGGTAGCCCGGTATTACGGGCCGAAACTGATTGGGGTATTGCCGACTGGCGAAAAGATCGAGTATCCGATTGATAGACACGAAGTTGAATTAGGTAAGGCAGCTCACAACCAGATTGTGCTGACTGATCCGACGGTGAGCAACACCCATGCGATCGTGATAGCGCGCGATGGCGGCTACAGCATCGTCGACCTGGGCAGTCGCAACGGCACCTTCGTAAACGGGGAACGCCTGGGCTCCAAAGCGGTGACCCTGCGGCACGGCGAGAAGGTTCAACTGGGGCAGACGGTGCTGACATTCAGAAACCCCGGCGAGACAGCGGCCAATATTACAGCCGTTCTTTCTGAAGAAGCCTTGCGGGAAGTGAGACTGCGCTCCGGGGTCGCGGATGCGGGACCCGACGCGAACGGGGCGCCCGGAACTGTCCCGGTCCAGATCCCTTCGAACGCGGCTGCTGACTCGAAGCCTGCTTCTGCAGACTCTCAGCCTGGGACCGCCGAATCAGACTTGGTCACGCCTGCCGGAGAAGATGACAAGGACGACAAGAAGAAGAAGAAGAAAAAGAAAAAGAAGGAAAAAGACGCTCGGCTGAGAGCGGCGTACATCAGCGCCGGCGGTCGTATCTTCGCCGCGGTATTGAGTGTCGCGTTGACAGTGGCGCTGACCTTATACCTGACCCGAGGCGGCTTTTCGCCGAGCAAGGAGGAGGTCAAGATCAGCAAGAAGGGCCACGCTAAACTGAAGGTCCCAAAGCCGGGCTCGGGTACACCTTTTCAGGGCGGCATGTTTGAGGCTTCCAGTGTAGTTCAAGTTCCCGGGACCGACGGCGTTCTTTTCGTGGATGACAGGAAGCTGGACGAGATCCTGTGGATGCAGGTCGACGAATCGGGTAAGCAAAAAGGCACAACAAAACCGATTACGCTGGGCGCAAGCATCGCGGATCTCGAGGGCATCACTTACGGGAACGGTTACTACTATGTGTGCGGATCGCAGTCCGACCCAAAGGACGGCGAGCAAAACGCGATAGCGCGATTCACGTTCGACGCGGCAAGCCAAACCGCCAAAGGCATTGAGGTAGTCGCAAACTTCAGAGGATTTCTGCTGAGCAACCTTCCGGAATTAAAGGGCGAAGGCGAGAAGAATGGAAAGGAAGGCGGCCTCAACATCGAAGGCCTGGCCTGGGACCCCAAACAGAACCGGCTTTTGCTTGGATTGCGATCGCCTCAAATTAACGGCAACGCAGTGATTGTCCCCGTGGCATTCCAGAATCCGGCTGGTCCCTTCTCAACCGACAACCTGAAGGTAGCCGACTCGCGTGCGATTCAACTTCCGCTTGAAGGTCTGGGGGTTCGCGACATTCAATTCGACAGCCACCTGGACGCGTTCCTGATAATTTCGGGAGCGCCAGAGCATCACGAAAAGAAACTTGGCTTCAAGCTTTGGCAATGGAACGGGGAATCGACATCCACAGACTCCGCGCTCCAGGCACTGACGGATCTCGACCTGCAAATGAAGCCTGAGGGAGTCACTCATTTCGATTTCGCGGGACACGATTTCATTTTTATTGTCGGAGACGCGGGGGTCTACGCAAAGCTTGATCTCACCGAATCTGAATAGTGGGCACATTGGCTCGCTCTTTGCCGAGAAAAGTATTGCAAATAGCCGTCTTACCTAATAATATCGGGCTACCCCCCGATTGTTTCAATCCTTAGCCTGGCACCCAAAGAATCGCACGCCTGCTCCCTCAACCCGTTCGATTTTTGAAGGTCTTCCTTCGAATTGCATTCGATTGCATCCGGATGAGTTCGACGCGCTGACGAGCGAGCACTCGTCCTTCGCCTTGAGCCAATGAGTGGATCAACATGCCGCTGAGCCTCACACCGAAGCGGGCAGCCAAGCCTCTCATCATTTGCGATGAGCCTGCCGTATTTTCTTCATGAAGCTCTCTTTCACAAAGCCACTGTTTTTTGATCACGCGGCCGGCTCGCGAGGCGCGCGGGGCTGCACGATCATCAACAAGATCGGCGCCCTGGCTCAGTCGTCGCCTGAACTGAACACGGCGCTGCGTTGCGCAGCCGAGGAAATTGGGGCTCAACTCGGGTTGGAGCGCGTAGCGATTCTCTTGCAGCACGAAGGCGCGTTTCGGCGAGTGGGTGACTATTGCGCCCCGAAGATCGGTCCAGTTGAAAAAGAGAAGCTTCGTCAGCTTGATACAGAGATTACAAACGGACTCGGTTCACCGTTCGACATGACCGAAATAGCGAATGCCGGTTCGGACGAACGAGTAAGCCGTCTCTTGAAGAACGCAGCGAATCACGCGCACCGGCCGGACGTTAAAGCAATCTTGATTGTGCCGCTGGTCATCGATGCGCAACCCGCGGGAGCTGTTCTTCTCTATCAACACGGCAGGCAGCATTGGTCGGACGATGACAAGCACCTCGCTGAGGCTGTGGCGTCGACTCTCGCTCTGACGGTGCATCACTTCAGATCCCAGGACAGGGCTGTCAGTGCATCCGATCGCGAAGCTCTCACGAATCAATTGCTCACCGCAATCAGGAATGCGGTCGGTGTTGATGAGATTCTCAAAGTCGCCGCGGATGGGATAGGCAAGACGTTGAAGGTCACGCGGGTCGCGATTTACATGCACAACGGATCCTCGCAACCCGATAAGTGCGACTTCATCGCGCGCGCCGAATATCGTTCAAGCGTCTTGGTCCCGAGCCTGATCGACACCGAGCTGGATCTCCAGGGAAGCCCGTTGCTCGAGCGTGTGCTCTCGGGTGAGGTGATCGATGTCCCGGACACCAACCAGAGCGATCCGATAATGCGCGCGATCGGCGTAAGGCTGGGTGTGCGCGCGATCGCGCTCGCTCCAATCAGATATAACGGGCAAACCGTGGCGATGATGTCACTCGAGCAGTTCGACCATCCGCATGTGTTCTCGCAAGCGGAGATGATGCTGCTCGAGCTTGCGACCGAACAGATAGCCGTCGCGCTGTACCAGGCTGAACTCTATCGCGAAGCGCGGGATTCCGCGCGGCGCGACGCGCTTATCAGCAAGATCAGTTCGGCTATTCACAGCTCGCTGGACCCGGGTGCGGTGCTCCAGTCAATCGTCAGCGAACTCGGGGCCGCGCTTTCAGTGTGTCGCTGCCGGCTGGCGTTGCTGCCTACTCCGCTGCCCGAGATGGTGCCGGTCACCAACGAGTACGTCGCTGAGTGCTGCACCAATCGGCCTGCGATGTTGAGCGAGATCAGGACGGCGGATAATCCGTTTCTGGGATCGGTGCTTGCGCAGGAAGGCCCGGTGTCGGCAAGTGATCCGGCGAATGATCCAATCTTCGCTCCTCTTCGAAGACGAGTTGAAGCTGGAAGCGTCAAGTCAATTCTCACCACCGCGATAAGGATCGGCGGCAGGCCGATTGGCATCCTGAGCCTTCATCATTGTGAGCAGCCTCACGTGTGGACGGAATGGGAAGCTGATCTGGTCAAGTCGGTGGCAGACCATGCAGCGGTGGCGATCCGCCAGGCGGAGCTTTACAGGGAAGTACGCGAATTTGCCAAGCAGGCTTCACTGGTCAACGAGATCGTCGGATCGATCCGCGGCTCACTGGACCTGAATGAAATCCTGCAAGTGGCGGTTGAAGAAGTCGGCCGCGCTCTTGGGGCAAACCGCACTTACTTTCGAACGGTAAATGGACGTGACAATGTAATCGTCGCGGAGAGCCTCACAGATCCCAGCCTTTCACTCAGCCACATAACGACTTCGGTTGACGACTACGTAACAAACTACCTGATCGAGAATCGCCGGACACTTGTAATCGATGATGTCCGCTCATTCGCCGCCGCGTATCCGAACCTGGCGTCAACCGTACGGATCTGGCAGACGGATCCCGTCAACCGTTCTCAAATCGTTTGTCCCATATTCGTCAACGGTTCGTACTGGGGCGGGCTTTCAATTGGGCAGACCGATCGGCTTCGCAAGTGGACGGCGAGCGAAATAGCCCTGGTTGAGATGGTCGCGGCCCAGGTCGAGGTCGCCGTCAGCCACAGCAATCTTTTTCATGAGACCAAGCAATCGGCTGAACGAGAGGCGCTCATCAGCCACATCATCCACGGCGTCAATCAGTCAAACCGTGTTGACGAAATATTTCCGATTGCCGCCCGAGAGCTTGGCGGCTATCTGGCGGCTGACAAAATTCTGGTTACCGATTTCAACCGGCACACTGCGCACTGGATAACCGAATGCCAATACAGTGACGGCACGGTGAGCAATCCCGACAGGGCATACCGGCAGGAAGACGTCGCCGGATTCTTAGAGCTCGCCGATAACAGCGTAATAATATGTGACGACGTCGAAGCGGACCCGCGACTCGACGAAAAGCTTCGCAACATACTCCGCGCCGCCGGCACTCGTTCTTTCATATCCGTGCCGCTCTTATATGGACAGGACACTCGCTTGATGATCAGCGCCGTAATGGCGTCGGGCCCTCGGAAATGGACCCAGGACGAAATCGAGGTCGTGCGCGCAGTGGCGAGCCAGGTCGTTATAGCGCTCGAACGCGCGGAGCTCTTTGAGTTGGTATCGCGCGCAAAGCTCGAATGGGAAGCTACCTTCGATGCGCTGAACGATGGCATCCTGATTTTCGATCAGGACGGCACTCTGAAGCGCATCAACGACGCAGGCGCCGCGTATGAAGGAGCGAATGTACGAGAGTTGATCGGGCGGCGTTGCTGCACGCTGCTCCAGGGCGTCGAGGGTGAGACCTGTCGCGTAGCGCAGGTCATTCAATCGGGACGCCCCGCCACTTTTGAGCTCCTCCCGGAGCGCCTGGCGCGCCCGGTGCTGGTTACGATCTCACCTCTTGCAGATGGTTCCAGGAGCCGTTCTCAGGGCGCCAGTCACGATTTGAACATTGGGAATAGTGGGAACAATGGGAATCGTCATAACAGCAACGGGCATCACGAGGCGCCACGCGGCGCAGTCTGCATTGTGAGAGACCTCTCCGAGCTGCGAGCCGCCGAAGCGGCAGCGCGCGAGCAGCGCAGTTACCTGGTCAAGCTGATCGAGCACGCAAATGACGCGATTCTCGCTTTCTCACCCACCGGCCGTTTGATCTGGTTCAACGAGCAGTTGGCCAAACAATCCGGTTATTCTCGAGCGGAGCTCGAAGCGGGCGATTACCGTTTGTTCGTCTTCGGCGATCAAAAGAAACTCGCCATCGAGCGATTCAATCGCGCGCTCGACGGCGAAGCTCAGACCTACGAAATGAACGTGGTCAGAAAGAGTGGTGAGAACCGCCTGCTTCTCCTCACCTACACGCCCATCTACGACGAGGGGCGCGTGACCAGCATTCTGTCGATAGCTCGGGACGTCACCGAAGAACGAACGGCGCGAGAACGCGCCGCGCAAGCCGACAAGCTCCGCGCTCTCGGGCAGCTCGCGTCCGGCGTTGCGCACAACTTCAATAACATCCTCGCCGCCATTCTGGGCCACGCACAATTGATCAAGCGTGACTGCACCGATGAACGCATAGCGTCTCGCCTGGACATCATCGAACACGCTGCGTTTGACGGCGCGCAGACCGTCAGACGCATCCAGGCGTTCGGCGCGCAGAAGAAAGAGTCCAACAGCGATGAGGTCGAGATCAATCAGCTTATTCAGGATTCGACGACCCTTACGCGGACAAGGTGGTTCGACGAGGCGCGGGCTCGTGGTCTGCATTACGAAGTCGAGTGTGACTTTCAACCCGAAATGCCGGTCACCGGTTCAGCTTCCGAGTTGCGCGAAGTGTTTGTAAACATCATTCTCAACTCGCTGGATGCGATGCCCCAGGGAGGACATTTGCGCATCGCTACCGAAGTGAGAAGTGGCTGCACCCACGTAAGTTTCAGCGACGACGGAATCGGAATGGCGCCCGAGATTTGCGACCGCATATTCGAGCCGTTCTTCACTACTAAAGGCGCGAATGGAACGGGTCTCGGGCTGGCTGTGAGCCACAGCATTGTCGAGCGGCACGGCGGCCGTATTGAAGTCGTCAGCGCGCCCGGACAGGGCACTACCTTCACTGTGAGCTTGCCGCTCGCGAACTCTATTCTTCAATGTGCGCCACTCGAGAACACGTCCCTTGCCAGGACGGCGAACGTGTTGGTAGTCGACGACGATCAGCGCGTCCGCGAAGCGATTGTCGGCATGTTGAGCTCATCGGGACACCGCACGGATCACGCGGGCAGCGGCCGCGAAGCACTTGAAAAACTCGAGCGTGATCGATTTGATTTGGTATTCACCGACCTATCCATGCCCGAAATGGACGGTTGGGCGGTAGCCGGCGAAGTGCGCCGCAGGTGGCCGAATGTAAAAGTGGTTTTGATAACCGGGCATTCGGTGTCGCCTGAAACTGTCGAGATCAATCGCGGCCTTGTAAGCGAAGTAATGTTCAAACCAATCCGCCTCGACGACCTGAGCTCGACCATGAGCCAAGTGCTTTCATAGCTGGATAATCTGTCGCTTATCTGAGATCGCTTGATCGCAACTTCCGGACGTAGCTCATTGTACTTGAACCAACATAATCGTTGTGACTGTACTTAGCCTAATAGCAGGCGGTGCCTTAATCTGATTTGCTTGGTTCGGAAGGCGGCGATGGCGGAGTTGGTTCAGGGGACGCAGCAATCTGGTTGTCTGCGGCGTCCTTCGCTGCTTGGGCCTGGGCCTGAGCGATAAATTGATCAATCAGCTTCTCATCCACGAGTGCGATACCTGGCATATTCGGATGGACAATTACGACCCGACCAAACTTCTTTAGAAAATCCATCCCGATCAAAATGTCCCGACCGGATGGCTCCAATATTATTACTCCCGTTCGCGCCTCGCTCTGTACGGTAGATACTCCAAGGGCGGTAATTCTCGTGCTCGACGAACCATCACCAAACGTCACGTTGGTGGTTCCAAGCAGCACAAGAGCTAATGGAAAGGCTTTCACCAGCGGCATGCTAATAAAGCCGCTGAATCCAGTATCCACTATGGCGTCAAATTCCTGAGCGGTGTTTGGAAGGAGACCACCAATTTGGATTTTCAAACCGGGGGAGCCAGAGCTATGCAGAAAACCAGTCCAAGTTGGTGTCATTTGCGTAACCTACTCGAAAAGCTCCTGGCGAGCCGACTTTGATAAGGTGGAATAAACCTTTCGGTGATGCTTTGTGAGCCTCTTCCATAGCACCTTCGGCAGTGTCACCTAAGAAAGCCTTGCCTGTAGATACGTCGATCGCGACGAATCTACCAGGATGCTCAACCTCGAATGCCGATTTATAGGTGTTTTCGTATATCTTTTCGCCAATCTCTGCTATCTGCTTAGGATTTGAGATGTCCATGCTTCTTATTCCTTCGTCCCTGCTGGCAAGCATGTTAACACGGAAAGCAACAGTCCGGCTGAGTTTTCGGAAAGTGCCAAATCAGCGCCCCTCTTATATATACAATTTTGATCCTCGTCAAGCGGCGACCGCAAGATATTTCTTTCTCGTAATACGAAACAGTTTTTGACACCGGTTTTCTTTTTGGCGCTCTTCGTATTACGATGCGGGGAGAATGCGTTTCTGGGATTCGCGTCGGAAAATTTTATACAAAGCGGACGGGCAAAGCGGCAGGTGTCAGGCTTAATATTTGATACGCCACCATTTTTGCGATTTGTTCCTGAGCAACTTCTAGAAAAGCGATGACCTGCTCTTTTGTTACCGTAGGAAAGCCATCCAGGAAATCATCAATCGATTCGCCGCCTTTGATGTAATCCATCAGTGTCTGGACGGGCACTCTGGTTCCGGCAAACACAGGCGTCCCTCCCATGACTTCGGGAGACGAGGCTATGATCTGTATGTTCATATACGTATCGTAGTCAAAGAGCGATCTGAGTATCAAGCCCGAGGTTTCTTCGATCCCGGCGTGGGCCAGTGGGCCAGGGACTCATCTTTTTTCGCGACCGAGCGCGCGCCTGTTCAGCACTTGACCCTTCCTTGTGACCGCCAACTCGCGCTTGCTAGAATCCCCGTTGTGAAACCTCGGACCGATGCCGGCGTTGGATAAGACGATAAGGCGCATTCGTACCAGCCCTGGTCGGGCTTTCAACTTTCACAGCGAGAGGATGATGTATGAAAAAGTCTCCGACAATTTCGGTCAGCGTGCTGCTGGCGGCATTCGCGCTCAGCTCGCTCGCGTTCGGGCAAGGCGGTGACGTTCGCCGCAGAACCATCGCGATCACTTACTTGAAAGACCCTGTGTCCGTGACGCTCGCCGGCACGACTCTTCGACCGACGGCGCGCGGTGAAGCTACCGTCGAGCGCTGGCGCAAGCGGAACGAGAGTGAGATCGATATCACGATCGAGAACATGGTTCCCGCGTTTAACTACGGAGCCGACTATACGACTTACGTGTTGTGGGCGATTACTCCTGCCGGGCAGGCTGACAATCTTGGCGAGTTTCGGCTCTCGGGCAGCTCTGCGCGCCTCAAGGCGGCAACGCCGCAGCAGACGTTCGCAATGATCGTCACCGCCGAGCCTCACTATCTCGTAAAGCTCCCTTCGCAAAAGATCGTTTTGGAAAACCTCGCTCCGATTTCAAAGAACGTGCAGATACAAACCTCGGAGATTTACTTCAACGCCGATTCGGGCAAGTACTACAACGACACCAGCATTCCTACTATCGCCGAACGCGATTACAACAAGACTCCGCCGGAGCTGCTGCAGGCCAGACGCGCGGTGCAAATCGCCAGGCTTGCAGATGCCGAACGCTTTGATCCGGGGAACTTCAGCAAAGCGGTCGCCTCGCTCAATCAGGCTGAAGATATGTTCCGGCACGGCGCGAAGGTCTATGACGTTGGCCGCGTCGCTCGAGATGCGATCACCTTTGCGGGAACCGCGCGCGACGTTTCCGAAGAGCGTGCAGCGGCTGCCGAGCGTCGTTCCGACATCGCTCGCCGTGATGCCGATGTGCGTCGCGCGACTGATACGGCTTCCGATCTCAGCTCACAACTATCCGATACGGAATCACGATTGAAGGCGTCTGAAATGGCTCGGGTCAATGCGCAGGACCAGCTCGATCGCGTTATGCGTGAAGCCGCCGACTCGCGCGCGGAGAACCGCTCGCTGAAATCCGAGAACGACCGGCTGCGCAACCAACTCGATCGCGTTAGTCAGGATCTCACCGAGGCCCGCGGCCGCATTTCAGATTTGCAATCGCAGTACTCTTCAACCAGCGCGCGTTTGAATGAGACTTCATCGAAGGTGGTTGAGATGGAGAGGCTCGAGCGCGAGAAGCAGCAGGCCGAAGCCCGGCGTCGCGACTTCGCCGCGTTGCAAGCCGGAGTAGCGGCGATTATCACGGTGAAGCCGAGCGGCAACGGTTTCGTTGCAACGCTGCCGGATTCGTTCTTCGTACCGAGCCTGACTACTCTTCACGTTCGGTCCAAATCAAAAATGGACGCGCTGGGAAGCGTGATCGCCGCGCATCGGGACGTTGCTCTATCAATCGAGGGCCACACCGATGCACGCCCAAACGCCGACGGCTTCGCGCTCGCTCGAGCCCAGGCGGTAGCAGATTACCTCGCGGCGCTTGGCGTATCGCGAACGAGCATCAAAGTCGAATCACGAGGGGCTACGGTTCCAATCTCGACTCGTAAGACGCTGGCGGCTCGCGCGATGAATCGAAGAGTGGAACTCGTTTTTGTTGGCCCTCAATAGACAGGGTGTCCGAAACGGGACACCTTTCATTGAATGCGCGGCGTTAAGAGTTTATGCTTGCGACACCAAGCGAGGTGACCAATGTACTGCCCCAAGTGCGCGACTCCTAACACCGACGACACGAAGTTCTGCCGCTCGTGTGGAAGCAACCTTACGTTCATTCCTCAAGCGCTGACCGGCCAGCTTCCCGAAGCTCCTTCTCGCAGGCTGAGCCGGCGCGAGAGTAGACGCGAGCGTCGCAATCGCGACTTTGAGCATGCCGGGCCCGCAACCCTCGCAAACGGGATAACGAAGGCCTTCACCGGTTTTGGATTTCTGCTGGTCGCCCTCGCTATTTTTGCCTTTATGCCCAGCGGGCATATGTGGTGGTTTTGGCTACTCATCCCCGCCTTTGCGACCCTTGGAAAAGGCGTTGCAGAAATTGTGAGCGCCAGGTACGGGCCGCATCTGCCTTCCGGTATTTCGCAGGCCGCCATTCCGCCTTCATCTACGCAACAAGAGCTTCCGCCTCGTAATGACGTTTTCTATCCGCCGGCCAGCGTAACCGAACAAACAACGCGACAGCTTGATCCCAGGACCGATCCCTACCGTTATCGAGATAAAGACCAGCAATAGAGCGGTGGTCTGTTTTTCTACTCAGCGTGTGGCCGTGTTCGGCTCTTGAGTTGCTGACCTGTAACGTGTGGTCAGTCCTTCGCGTGCTTTGCGGTCCTTTGCGGCTTTGCGCTGAGTATTTGGGTCTTGAAGGAGCAAGACCCAATACTCAGCGCAAAGCCGCAAAGGACCGCAAAGCACGCGGAGGTACTTAAGCCACGCAGAATCCGAACACTACTCAGGGTGTTGAAAACCACTTCGAATAACTCTATCCTTCCAGAAGGAACGCCAACCACGATCAGATAATGAAGAGGCGCGTATGTACTGTCCCAAATGCTCGACCCAGAATATCGACAGCGCGAAGTACTGCCGAACCTGCGGCGCGAATCTGAGCCTGGTGCCGCAAGCTCTGACCGGGAAACTGCCCGAAGCTCCGTCTCACAATCTCGATCGAAGAGGACGACGTCGCCGCGAACCCAGCATCGGAAGGGGCGTAACGAGGACCTTCATGGGTATCGCCTTCTTGATTGTAGCGGCGGGGATCACGTTCTCGGGGCGAGGCGCGGGCGGTTCGGGACTGTGGCTGCTGATACCTGCTTTCCTTTTCTTAGGCAGAGGCATCGGCGAGCTGGTAACTTTGCTAAACGCAGAACGAAACGCCAGACAGATCGCTCCGCCTCCTTATGCTCAGAGCACCTCTCCGCTTTCACCCGGTGCTGTTTTCGATCCGCTTGCTCCGCCGAGCATCACCGAACAAACGACAAGACATCTGGACACGGCTCGCCCAAAGAATCACGATACTGCATAACCCTACCGATTGAGATTTTGCTGTAGGCCGTAGCATCACGGTCTCCGGTGAGTGCGGGAATAGACCACGGATGACACTG
This sequence comes from Blastocatellia bacterium, assembly GCA_035607285.1. Taxonomy (GTDB): domain Bacteria; phylum Acidobacteriota; class Blastocatellia; order UBA7656; family UBA7656; genus Onstottus_A. The sequence continues at coordinate 14,571 of DATNBZ010000178.1, forward strand.
AATGGACTGATTATCACAGATCAGATCCGTGTAGATCCGCCTAATCAGCGTCATCCGTGGTCTATTCCCGATCATCATAGACACCAACACGGTATGACCCCCCTACGCCTTGACTTGCGAAAGCCCCTAAGGTCGGCGACAATATGGTCAGTGGGCAAAGAGATGTTTTCTCATGCCGAAAAAGCCGAAAACGATTCTTGTCGTCGAAGATGATCCTGACGCTCGCAGATTAATTGAGTCCGTCCTGACGCTCTCCCATCTTAATGTGATCCTTGCGGCTGACGGCCAGGAAGGACTGGAACAAGCAAAGAAAGAATCCCCAGACTTGATAATCACCGATATCGCGATGCCGCGGTTAAACGGGTTGGGGTTAATACGCGCGCTTCGAGCGATCCCCGAGTTCAAAAAAAGGCCAATTCTGGCGGTGACGTCTTTTGGAATGGAGAAGGCCATGGATGCGATCCGCGCCGGGGCGAATCGCGCTCTGGCACGGCCCGTAGAAAACCACCTGTTACTCGTCTTCGTCTTCGACCTGCTGCACCTGGCCTGAAGGTGACAGTTATAGCTTTCGTTACACTTGCTTTCGTAATTGACTGCTGATAGATTCGCAACCCTTCCCACAGTTTTCGCAAGCGAGGACAGTGCTAATGACCGACGTGCCATCTACCCTCGTGAATTGTGCGACGTGCAATGGCAAAGGCGTTGCGGCCAATGGGAAAACTACGTGCGAAGCTTGCGATGGATCGGGCAAGGTCAAGGTTGCTGAACCCGCGACCGTGTGTCCGCGATGTAGTGGCACCGGGAAAGCACCGACCGGCGACATAATCATGTCCAGTCAAAGATTATGCCCGGTATGTGGCGGCATAGGATGGGCCTTGATTCTTTGACGGACAAAAAGCGTGATCACGTGTTCAATATTGAACAGTTCTGCTCGAGCAATGTGCGTACAATTGGTTTATGGATTCGAACAGGAGATGGCGCTTTGAGGCCAATAATCCCAACGCGTCGAAAGAATGGAAGCCACTGTTTGAGGTTAGTGAAGAGGAACTGCCGGCTTCGCTGCAACTAAGGGATGAGTTGAATAAAGTGAACTCTCCGGTTGTTCTTCGGATCGTCGATAAGGAAACAGCCCAGACCTTTGACTAAAGTTCCGCTGGCGGTTAGCAACTCCGAGGATCAACGAATGTGACTTGCTCAGCCGTACGCGATGCGTGAAACTTGTTCGCGTGATTTCAATATTCCAATCTCGAATCACCCTTCAAGAATAACGAGGTACACCGAAGCATGAACAAAGGTCATCGAACGGACTTCAAGACAGGCGATGAAATAAGCTACGCCATGCCGGCCGGCATGCTCTACGGCACAATCAGCAAAGTGCTGGGCGCCGGTGACTCGGCGGCGGTTGAAATAGAATTCGAAGACGGCCGCAAAGACATCAAGAAGGTCAGGGACCGCGCCCTAAGCCTGCTTCGTCGAGCAAGCGGGGTAAGCGAGGAAGAAGAGCGCCACTCCGATCGCGATCGCTTGCGAGATACGGAAATACAACGCATCTATCGCAGTGAGCAGCACAAGCGTTAGCAATAGTAGTGGACCTGTAGGGGCGGCCCTCCGTGGCCGCCCCTCGGTCGTAATTGTCCCGATACGCTAAAGAGGGGCGGCCACGGTGGGTCGCCCCTACATAACAAACTTGATGATAAGAAACAGCTCCTTTCATCACATCGAAGTCCCGTGTGACGACCTCGAGTTAGCCGAACGGTTCTACGTGATTGTGTTTGGCGCGCGCGTCTATATGCGGCGGGACGCGGGCGGGCGCGGTGATGTGCCCGCAACCGGTACGATCACGGAAGCCGAGGACCGAGGCTTTCAAATCGACGCTACTTATTTGAAAATCGGTGACGGATTCCGAATCGGATTCCTAAACAGACAACATCGACACGACCAGAGCGAGATCGATCATCTGGCGTTCACCATCGACGATGAAGATCTTACATTGCTGGCTCGCAGGCTTACCGAATACAAAATAGAAGTCGTCGATCAAACCGCGGATCGCATGATCATCCGAGATCCTTTTGGAATGATGTTGGAGCTTTGGCCCAGATCGGTGCTCCAGAGAATGGGATTGCTGTGAAGAATGCGTGCAGTGGGTCGCACGTCCAGTTCAGAGTTCAAGCTTTAGCTTGCCGTTTTTCAACCGTAAAGCTCAAGAGCAAGCTAAAGCTTGAACTCTGAACCTCAAACTGAACACTAGTGAGTGAGCCGCGCGATCAGTTGCGACAAAACGCTTTCCCGAAACGGTGAGGGGTGAAAGATCACCATGTAAACTATTCGAGCAGTGCCGTAAACAGCAAATGCGTAAGCGAACGCGCGCACAACATTGAAGCGTTCGGTGATTCGACGAAACCCTCGCACCGCTTTCTCCCTGTTCAACAACACGCAAGCAGATCTAATCCAAACCAGTACCAGAACAACGTACAGCAACGGCCCCAGCAGGTTGAACTCGAACGCTTCGCCTATGCTCCCGCTGGCGAGAGCGCAAAACGAGTGAGTCAGGCCGCAACCGGGGCAGGGCAGGCCGGTCAGGTTTTTGAATCCGCATATGGTGAAGTACTCGCCGGTTGAAGGCTTGAGCAGCACGCTCACGGCGAAGACCGCCGTCAGTCCGAGAAGGGCAATCAACGCAAGCTTCTTTGACGGAAGCAATGCCATCCCTTCGGTGTCTCGATCTGGATATCCGGTCATTGTGGACGCGGGCGATTCCATCATTCTGAGCAGAAGCCTGCTAATCAGAGCCTCACAATTGCACGACGATTCGTGGTTTGCTGAGTTGAAACATGATCCTCGATGAGCTTCACGAACTGGCGGCGGTATTCTAGCATAGGCAGGAATCCGCAGTCGCGAAGCGTCGCCAGCCTGGCCGCCTTCGCCAGTGAAAACAATCGGCGCGCTTCTGCGGCGCCCTTCTTGTCTTTTTCGCCGCAGATGATCAAGACAGGCGAGGCGCTTCGGCGGATTGTTTCGATAAAGAGGTCGACCGCATCATCGCTCGACGCCGATATTGCTATTTCGTATGCCGCGCGTGGGCTCAGATCCGCAAAGTCGTTGAACAGCCGGTCGCGATAGGGTTGAGGAGCGCGGCGAAACCGTCTCGCGACCAGATTTCGCAACAGCGGGTAGGCTGCAAGCTCGCGCAACGCGAGCGAAGCCGGAGTGAATACGGAAAGACTCTTAACGTCATCTTCTGAAAAGCCTCGCCTTGGGCTGACCACGATCAGCGACCGCACATCTTGCGGGTGGCGAGCGGCGCCGGCGGCCGCAATCAGGGAACCCAACTCGTGACCGACGATCGTGGCATCGAACACTCGAGCGGCTTCAATCACGGAGTGCAGGTCTTCGGCGTGATCTTCGATCGTGAAAGCTGCATCGACCGAGGACGGCTGCGAACGCGCAACGCCGCGCGAGTCGTAAATCAAACAGCGATACTTGCGCTTGAGCATAGCAACGGCGGGCCTCCAACACTCGCACGACATCGACCATCCACTGATGAAGACAAGAGGTGGACCGTCGCCTTCGACCTCGTAGTAGAGCGGACCCTTGGGTGTGTTCAGAATCATCGTAAGGTGCATTTAACCGGCGCTGCTATTCAGAAACCTGATTCTGCCCTGCCGGGCTCGCTTGCGCAATCGCGGCAAGCGAGATGGTTGCGCGGCGCCTGCAAACCGGCCTCAGCGTCCCCCGCGTCCTCTGCGGTTTAATTGATCAGTGCTGGGAATCAAACCGCAGAGGACGCAGAGGACGCTGAGGAAGAGTGCGATGGTGAGCGAGCAAGCCCCGATTCCGCAGCCGGGTTTCTTGACACTATTCAGGCGGCCCTCTAACATTCGCGTTTGTCTCTGCGACCGGAAAGGCAACATGCTGGCTCAAGACGAAGATTTCATGCGAGAAGCTTTGAGTGAAGCCGAGGCCGCTGGTGAGGACGGTGAAGTTCCTGTGGGCGCAATAGTAGTTCACGACGGAAAGGTCATAGCGCACGGCCGAAACGCGATGATAGGAGCTAACGATCCAACTGCACATGCTGAAATCGTCGCGCTCAGAAATGCCGCGAGAGCCTTCGGCAACTATCGACTTACCGGATCAACAATGTACTCGACCATCGAACCATGCGCGATGTGCGCGGGCGCGCTGGTTCACGCGCGCGTCGAGCGGCTTGTCTTCGGAGCAAGCGACCCTAAGGCGGGCGCGGTCGAGACACACTTCGGCATTTGCAACGCAGAGTTCTTGAATCATCAGGTAACCGTGGAAGGTGGAATCCTTGAGGGCGAATGTCGCCGGGTGCTACAATCCTTTTTTCGCGACAGACGTAACACTCAAAGCAATGCGGAGAGGTGCGAGAGTGGTTGAATCGGGCGGTCTCGAAAACCGTTGTACCCGCAAGGGTACCGTGGGTTCGAATCCCACCCTCTCCGCCATGAGATTTGCGATTGCCGATTTGCGATTGCCGATTTCGGGTTCGCAACCAGCACGCGAGTTCTTAGATCGCAAATCGGCAATCGCCAATCGGCAATTTATCTGGAGAGGTGCAGGAGTGGCTGAACTGGCAGCACTGGAAATGCTGTGTACGGGAAACTGTACCGTGGGTTCGAATCCCACCCTCTCCGCCAGGAGATTTTCGATTTGCGATTGCCAATTTCCGATGCGCGGATGACCGACCCTAAATCGGCAATCGCCAATCGGCATTCGGCAATCTTTTATCAGGCTCCGGACGCCGTGCAATCGCGAGGCTGCAAACCCGCCAGGCCGGGAACGGAGCAACGGTAGCGGACCTCGGATGTGCCGCGGCCTCTCCGGAGCCTGACCAGTTCTGCCGGTTCACCGGCTGCTCATGCGTAACCTCGTAACGTACCTGACGGTGGCGATAATTTCCGCAAAGAGTCTCTCGAAATAACATGTCGGATTCACACGTAATAGCTCGAAAGTTCAGACCGCAATCGTTCGACCAGGTTGTCGGCCAGGAAGCCATAACGCGCACGCTGATGAACTCGATCAAGTCCGGGCGACTTCATCACGCTTACCTGTTCACCGGCTCTCGCGGCGTGGGCAAAACGACGACCGCTCGAATACTGGCTAAAGCTTTGAACTGCGTGAAGGGGATCACTTCCGAGCCTTGCGATGCTTGCCCTTCATGCCTCGACATAACGGCCTCGAGGTCAATTGACGTTCAGGAAATCGACGCTGCCACTTACACCAAGGTCGAGGATACGCGCGAAGTCATAATAAACAGCATAGCGATATCTCCGGCGCGCGACCGCCACAAGATTTTCATCATCGACGAAGTTCATCAGCTTTCGTCACATTCGTTCAACGCGCTGCTCAAGACGATCGAGGAGCCGCCCCCGCGAGTCGTGTTTATCCTTGCTACTACCGATCAAGGCAAGGTACCCGAGACAATTCTCTCGCGCTGCCAGATATTCGAGTTTCGGACGATCACGCTCAAGAAGATCGTCGAGCAGCTCCGCTATATTGCGGGCAAGGAAGGGGTCCAGATAGGCGACGCAGCGCTGCTCGCCATCGCGCGCGCGGGTGAGGGCTCGATGCGGGACGCAGAGTCGGCCCTCGATCAGGTGATCAGCTTCTCGGGCTCGACCGTAGGCGACGACGACGTTTCCGCGGCGCTCGGCCTCGTCGACATAGAGACTCTCAACTCAACGTTGCAAGCAATCGCGGACCAGGACTCACGGGAGTTGGTCCGCATAGTCGAGCAGGTAGTCTCGCGCGGGTATGATCTGCGAAACTTTTGCCGGGAGATGATGGTTCACATCCGCGCGCTCCTTGTGGTGAAGATCACGGGTTTCGATACCGAGCTGGTCCAGTTGCCGGAGAGCGAAGCCGAGGCGCTCAACCAGCTTGCTGCGTTCTTTTCAGAACAGGATCTTCTGCGGTTCTTTTCTATCCTTACCAAGACGGAGCAGGACATCAAGAACTCCGCGCAGCCGCGATTCCAACTCGAAGTCGGTCTTGTAAAACTGGCCCAGGCGCGCAAACTATTCCTGCTCGAAGACGCCATACATCGTATCGAAGCGCTGGAATCGCGGGTCGGCGGCGGAAGCGCCGCACCGTCTTCGACCGGCGGGCGTACCGGGAGCGCGTCGCGAGATTCTCGCCCATCGCAGGTCCAATCTCGACCGCCATCGACCTCGACGCGCGCAGCTTCTTTGACTCGTCCGCCGGAAAATCAATCCAGTCAGGCGCGATCAACAGAGGAAGCCGCGGTCAAGCCCGCGAAGGCCTCGGCTTCCACGTCGCCGGTAATCGCAGCCGTCGCGCAGCCTCAAAGGCCGGCTGAAAAACCGGACGCCGCTAAGCAAACGCCTTCGCCGCTGGATAAGACGACTGAGTCAACAATTGGCGCGACGCGTGACAGAGGTTCGTCGGCCAGCGATCCAATCGATAAGATCAAACGCGCTCTCGAGGCTAAGCGGAAGATGATGATAGTGACGGCTCTCGACAAGGGCAGCATCACGATAGACGCCGACTACTTTCGCGTCACTTATGAACCCGGGAACAGTCAGTGCAAAGGCGAAATAGAGGCGCGCGACAAACGTATCGCTATCGAAGACGCTTGCGAAGAGGTTCTCGGCCATCGGCTGACGCTGTGGGCTTCGGTTGCCGGCGAGCCTGAAGTCGCGCAACCTCGGCGAAAAGAAAAAGCCAGGGAGGCAGCCGTGAGCGATCCAAAGCTTCGCGCGCTCGTCGATAAATTTCACGGCGAGGTAATCGAGGTCATCAAACCCGAGCAATAGGCCGCGCGCGACGGGCGCGACGGACGGCAGCGATTACACGCAACATAGAGATTGGAGGGAGGTCTAAATGAAAATGCCAGGTGGATTCGATCTGCAGGAGATGATGAAGCAGGCGCAGCAGATGCAGGAAGATATGCAGCGCGAGATGCAACGCATCCGAGTCGATGCGAGCGCCGGCGGCGGCGTGGTAAGCGTTGCGATGAACGGCGCGAAAGAACTGGTCGACTTGAAGATCGACCCGGACGCGGTGAAAAGCGGCGACGTCGAGATGCTTCAGGACTTGATCATCGCCGCAGTCAATGAGGCATCCCGGAAGGCCGATGAAGCAATGAAAGGAAAGCTGGGCTCGAAGCTCGGCGGGATGGGGCTTCCGGACGGGTTGCTCTGAAAATGTAGGGGCGGCCAAAGAGGGGCTGGCCACGGAGGGCCGCCCCTACATGCGGCCAGCGAAGCATGCGGCCGCCGTTAATCATGGGAATCGATGCTTGACTACGCCGAACCCGTAACAAAGCTCATTGATGAGCTTCAAAAGATGCCGGGAGTCGGAGCCAAATCCGCCCAACGCCTGGCGTTTCATATCCTGCGCGCCGAACGCGACGTGACCAATCGCTTGATCGACGCCATTCAGGAAGTCAAAGACAAGATCATCTTTTGCTCGGTCTGCAACAACATCACCGACGTCGATCCTTGCCGCTACTGCACCAGCCCGGGGCGTGACCGCCGCGCTATCCTCATCGTCGAAGAACCCTATAATCTGGTCACGATCGAAAAGACTCGTGAGTACCGCGGTCTGTATCATGTCCTGCACGGTGCGCTCTCGCCCATACGCGGAATCGGCCCCGACCAATTAAAGATCAAAAATCTGTTCGAGCGTTTGCGCGTCGAAGATGTCGAAGAGATCATCCTTGCGACGAATCCCAACACCGAAGGCGAAGCTACCGCGAACTATCTTACAAAGCTGTTGAAGCCGCTGGGCGTGCGGATTACTCGAATAGCGATGGGTGTTCCCGTAGGCTCGGATCTCGAGTACGCCGACGAAGTGACTATGCATAAAGCTCTCACGAATCGGATCGATGTGTAGCGGCCCGTGAAGACGTAGTATCCGTGTTGATCAGTCAAGTCACTTTTATGGGCAGTCCTCCGTGGCCGCCCCTCATTGATGACTTCGCGCCTGCGTAAGGAGGGGCGGCCACGGAGGACCGCCCATACAAGTGATTTGACGGATTTGCGCGGATCGGAACGCCGCCGTCGACGCTTTAACAAAGGCTGAGAAGAAAGCATGAATTCAATCACAGCTCGTCACCCTCATCCGCGGCGCGAGACTTGTGCAGGTTCGATCGACAATAGTCGTCGCCGTCTGCGTATGCACCGATTTTTGCCGGCGTTCCTCCTGGCCTTCGCTCTATTCGGCGCGTCGATCCCTTCAACCGCGCAATTCGTCTGGCGAAACCACCCAACATCGGAAGGCTTATCCGCCGCTGAGTTTTCTCGACTCGTCCGCGATCTCTCAGAAGACGGTGGATACTTCCGCTCGGATAACTTCACTTCCAATGAAACTTCTTACCTGCACGTGGTAGACAAGCTGCGCGAGTTGGGAGCGAGCGGCGGCGCTTACATCGGCGTGGGGCCGGAACAGAATTTCACCTACATCGCAAAGGTACGTCCTCGAATCGCCTTTATCATAGATATCCGTCGTCAGGCGATGATCCAGCACCTGATGTTCAAAGCGATATTCCAACTCGCGCCCGATCGCGTTCATTATCTCTCCCTGCTGTTGAGCAAGCCGTTGCCAAAAGACAAGTATCCCGCCGCCGACGCCTCGGTGAGCGATATGCTCGCCTTCATCCAAAAGATTCCGGCCGATGAGCGGGCCTACGCGGCGAATCTTGCGGCGATCCGCAAAACGATCGGCGAAGACTTTAAGGTCCAACTCACCGAAGCCGATCAGGCGAGCCTCGATTTTGTGTACACCAACTTCCGCAACGATGGCCTGGACATAGCCTACCGGATGGAGGGAATGCGAGGCGGATGGTTTCCAACCTTGAAGGAGCTCATCGAGCAACCGGACCAGCACGGTAAGCTTGGCAACTTTCTTGCGAGTAAGGATGACTACGATTTCGTGCGCGCGATGCACCGCCGCAATCTGATCATCCCGGTGGTCGGCGACTTTGCTGGAAAGAAAGCGCTGGCATCGATCGGCGATTACCTGCACAAGAACGGCTACATCGTGAGCGCGTTCTACACGTCCAACGTGGAACAGTATTTATTTCAGAACGGAGTCTTTGGCGGGTTCGCGGATAACGTCCGCAAGCTGCCAATAAACGAAAAGAGTCTTTTCATCCGCGCGGTGCCCAACACGCGGTTTCTGCATCCGGCGCAGGTGGCGGGACATCGAATCACGACCCTGCTCCAGCAGATGACTGTATTCCTGCGAGACTATGATGAAGCCCGCTATCAGAACTACAACGAGCTGGTACTGACTCACTACATCGCGGCCGATGGTTCCCGCTAGAGGCTTTCCGTTATCGGGAAATGAGGATTACGGGAAGGGAGTATTAAGTCTTGGGTTCCGTACCTTTCGTAGACAGGAACTCCCAGCGTGCTTTGCGGTCCTTTGCGTCTTTGCGTTGAGAATTCTTCGCCCATTGAGAATTCTCAACGCAAAGACGCAAAGAACCGCAAGGCTCGCTAATAGGAGGAGAACAATGCGCTCTGAAAAGGAATCGGTCAAAATAGTCCGCATAAGGTTCGCACGTACTCGACTGCAACGCGGGATTGCGCGATTGGTGTTAATCGTCATGTGTTTGCTGGCCGCGAACTGTTCGACCCGGCCAGTCGAGCAAGCGCCGCGCGGACTCGACGCGATCGATCACATCATCGTCATCTACGCCGAGAACCGTAGCTTCGATAACCTCTACGGACTTTTCCCCGGTGCGAACGGCCTCGGCAATCTCACGCCCGAGCAATATACGCAGATAGACCGGGACGGCAAGCCGTTCGACGTTCTGCCGCCTGTTTGGAAGGAGAGGCTCGCGACGCCTGAAGTTGACCCGGCATATCCGGTGAACCTTCCGAACAAGCCGTTTCAAATCGACGGGCCGCCTGTCAATCGTCCCCTATCGACGGCGACGCGCGATCTCGTGCACAAGTACTATCAGAACATCGAGCAAATTAACGGTGGCAAGAATAACCGGTTCGCTGCCGTCTCGGATGCCGGCGGCCTCGTGATGGGTTACTACGATGGATCGAAGCAGAAGATGTGGAAGTGGGCGCAGGAAAACACACTCGCTGATAACTTCTTCATGGGGGCGTTCGGCGGCTCTTATTTGAACCATCAATGGCTGGTGTGCGCTTGCACGCCGAAGTATCCTGATGCGGACCCCACCCTGATTGCCAAGATAGACAACGAGGGCCGTCTCGTGCGTAGCCCCGGCTCACCGGCTTCCGCGAAGAAGGGGCCACCCAAGTATGTGAATGACGGTCCGGTCACGAGCGAAGGTTTCTCGGTGAACACTCAGCAGCCGTCCTATCAACCGTCGGGAGTGCCGCCCGAGGCAGGCGGTGATCCGCGCTTCGCCGACCCGAAAAAAAATCCTCTGCCGCCACAGACTCAGAAGACCGTAGGCGACACGCTTACGGCAAAGGGCATCTCGTGGGCGTGGTACGGCGGTGCGTGGAATCGTGCGCTGGCCGACGGTATGCAACCGCCGACCGCCAGGCGCAACGTGATCTACCAGGAAACGCGAGGCCACGACAACTTCCAACCGCACCACCAGCCGTTCAATTACTTTGCGCGATTCGCGCCGGGCACCGCGGACCGCGAGGAACACCTGAAAGACGGTGATGACTTCCTGAAAGCGATCGACTCCGGAACGCTGCCGCAAGTCGCCTTCTACAAGCCGACGGGTGACCTGAACGAGCACCCTGGCTACACCGATGTGCTCTCCGGTGATCAGCACCTGGCAGACATCCTCGATCACATTCGCAACAGCCCGCTGTGGGCCAGGACTGCGGTGATTGTCGCCTACGACGAGAACGGTGGTTTCTGGGATCACGTGTCGCCGCCGAAGGGTGACAAATGGGGACCGGGCACGCGCATTCCCGCGATCATCATCTCGCCATATGCCAAACACGGTTATGTAGATCACACGCAGTACGATACAACATCAATCATCAAGTTCATCACGAAACGCTACGGGCTGGAAGCATTGGCCGGCGTTCGGGAATCGGCTGGAGATTTAACAAACGCCTTTGAGTTGCCCTGACCGGTAGGGTGACACATGCCAAAACCAACCTCCGCGGCATACGCTGACAAGGGTGACCATCGACCCTTAACCTTCATTTGTCTGCAACCAATCTCCTTCGCTCCTCGTGCCTCAGCGCAATCTGCGCCGCTTTTTTGGAAGGTATGGCCTATTGGTCTCAAGTGCTACTCTAATCACACTCATCTTGCGAGTTAGATCACTTTTCTCTTGACAAGTAACGTCCATCGGTATTATATACACGGCGCATTCTTCCTTACATTCAGACACTTTTCAGTGGGAACGATTCTCAAGCGCCGGTTTCGGGCTGTGGGTATCTGTCTGTTTCCTTCGGGATCGACCAGGATGTTCTCGCCTGCTACCCAGTGTCTGCTCCGGTTCACTCGAAGCACGGCGTACGTGGGTGATTCATTACCGGCCGCCGCAACCCGAGGGAGGCATCAAACGCGAGCCCGGCACATTGACCGAGCGAATAGATGCGACCTGCAGTTACTTTAGTCAACTGCCCGTCGCGGCAATCCGATCTTAGCCGCTTAAAAGGAGGAACGGAGATGGCAAATATCTCGAAAAAAAACAGAAGGAAAGAGAAAGAGATTCTGAACGCCGCAAAAAACAGGCGCGAACTGATCGCGGCACAGTTGAGCAGGCGGGACATGATAAGGCTGGGGCTTTTGACCAGCGCGGGGTTTTTGATACCCAAGAATGGATTGAGCGCCCGCGCGCCCCAATTCGGCGGCGGTGGTTTTGGCGGGAACTGCTTCAACTTTTACGGTCGTGGGGGCACTCCCGTAAGCCCGCCGACCACTCCGTTCGTCGAGGCGTTGCCGATAATGCCCGTGCACCAACCGGTAACACAATTCACAGGGCCACCACCCACTGCCAACCCGAACACCGCAATAAATCCGGCGACCGGGCTTCCCTACGAAGGCCGCACGCGCCCACACCAGGCCTTCACCCAATTTCCGGCTCAGAAGCTTTATGAAGTGCACCAACAACAGGCCTTGGTCAGCGTCCATCCTCAGCTTCCGACGCAAACACTCTGGAGCTTCAACGGCAGCGTTCCGGCCCCGACGTATGTTGCACACTACGGCGAGCCAATACTCGTAAGAAACTACAACAACCTGCCTGCCAACAACGGCGGCTTCGGGATTCAGTCAGTCTCAACGCATCTGCACAACGGACATACTCCGTCGGAAAGCGACGGCTTTCCATGCGACTTCTTCGCCGTAGGCCAGTACTACGATCAACATTATCCAAACGTGCTGGCGGGATTTTCGTCGACGAATCCGCCGGACGGCGACATTCGCGAATCAATGAGCACGCTCTGGTATCACGACCATCGCGTTGACTTCACGTCGCAGAACGTCTACAAGGGGCTGGCGGGTTTCTTTCTGCTGTTCAATCAGTTTGACACAGGGAACGAGGCAACAGGATTTCGTTTGCCCACCTACCCTGACTTCGACATACCGATGATTTTTGGGGACAGGCTTTTTGACCCCACCACCGGATTACTAGCATTCGATCTTGCTAATCGCGACGGCATTCTCGGTGACAAATTCCTTGTCAACGGCAAGATTCAGCCGTTCTTCCAGGTCAAGCGCCGCCGCTATCGCTTCCGCTGGCTCAACGGCGGGCCGTCACGTTTCTACAAGTTCTACATTACCAACCCCAACAACCTGAGTCAGACTAATAATTTCTGGGTGATTGGCAACGACGGAAATCTATTGCCCAACCCGGTTCAGGTCTCGGGCGTCGAAATCGCGGTAGCAGAGCGCATGGATGTGATCGTTGATTTCTCGGCGTTCGCCGCGGGAACCGTTCTGCGGCTCGAGAATCGTCTCGAGCAATGCGACGGCGCGGGGCCGAGCAATAACATTGTGCCTGCGGGCCAGGGAAACCAGGTGCTCGAGTTCCGAGTAGTTTCCGACTCGGTGACCGACGGCAGCGTGAATCCTGCTACCAATCCTCACTTCTATGACGTGCCGCCGAGAACCACAACGCAAAAGTGCCGGCAGTTCAAGTTCGACAGGAGAAATGGCCAGTGGGTCATCAACGACGAATTCTTTGACTGCAATGATGTTCGCTTCCGCGTGAAGCGCAACACGGCGGAAACGTGGAATCTGGAGGGCGGCTTTAACTGGGAACATCCCGTACACATTCATTTCGAGGAACACCAGATTGTCAGCCGAAACAGAAACACGCCTACAGCGATCGAGAGAGGCCGCAAGGACGTCGTGAGGCTGGGAGAGAACGATGACGTCGAGTTGTTCTTCCGTTTCCGCGACTTTGTAGGGCGCTATCCGATGCATTGCCACAACGTGATCCATGAAGACCATGCGATGATGCTGAGGTTCGACATTGACGATGTCGGGGACAGCAACGAGGGTTGTGACAGCAATCACCATCATTGATGGCGTAACTCTTCACCAGCGCGATCAGCTCACCAAGACGTGAGCGCCAAGAAAGGAGACTGAAACTCATGGCAAATGTGAAAAGAAGAGAGTTGCTCGGCAAGTTCGCGGCCCGCCAGCAAAGCGCGTTTGTGGCGCCGCCCACCGAGCAAGAGGCGCGGAACGCGACGCAGGCACGCTACTTCCCCAATGTCGAACTAACAACACACGAAGGCAAAAAAGTCCGCTTCTACGATGACCTGATCAAGGACAAGATTGTGGTCGTCAATTTCATGTATGCTCAGTGCGAGGGAATTTGCCCGGGGATCACGGCAAACCTCTTGAAGGTCCAGAAGATTCTTGGGGATCGTGTCGGCCGCGACATTTTTATGTACTCGATCACTCTCAAGCCTGAAGAGGATTCTCCAAAAGACCTCAAGCACTACGTCGAAATGCATCGAGTCAAGCCGGGCTGGCGCTTTCTGACGGGCAAGCCTGACGAGATAGACATGCTGCGGCGGAAGCTGGGCTTTTCGGATGGCAATCCGAAGTTGGACAAGGACAAGTCGAATCACATAGGCATGATTCGATACGGGAACGAGCCCCGACAATGGTGGGCCATGTGCCCCGGTCAAGCCCACGCCGAGTGGATTGTAGAGTCGATTCGCTGGATGGACGGACCGAAGGCGCAACACCCTCAAACTGGAAGTCGAATTGGACGCGACGCGAAATCCAGGGCGTGAGAATCGCTCGGACTCTGGGAGGATGCTAATGGGAAGGAAACTAAAAGCCCTGGTGCTGTTGTTTGGTGCGACGCTGGCGGCCGGCATTTCAGAAGCACAGACGCAGCGGGTGCCCGGCGAGGACGCGCACGAGCGGATGGCGCGAACCAAGAGCTTTCGCGTGCCTGGCGGTCCGGCCGCGATAGTGTTTGATGGAACCAGCATCTGGGTGGCGAGCCAGGTCAGTAATACGGTCACCAGGTTGAGAGCCACAGACGGCGTCGAGCTCGGTAAGTTTGAGGTCGGCGAGCGCCCGGTGGCTCTTGCTTTTGATGGAAAAAACATCTGGGTAGCGAATCTTTTCGACAACAACCTTACGAAACTGCGCGCGTCGGACGGAGCCGTGCTGGGAACGTTTCGAGTAGGTAAGCAGCCGACTGCGTTGCTCTGTGACGGAGCCAGCGTGTGGGTGGTCAACAAGAAGAGCGGCGACGTGACCAGGCTTCGGGCTAGTGACGGAACCACACTTGGCACTTTCAAAGTCGGGCCGCAGCCGATGGCTATTGCCGATGATGGAGCCAACATCTGGGTGACCAATAATGGAGATGGCAGTGTGACCAAGTTGCTTAAGAGCGATGGAACGGTGCTCGGCACCTTCAACGCGGGCAGCAGACCCATAGGGATTGCGTTCGATGGGCTGAACATCTGGGTGGCTAACTTCTATGGAAGTAGCGTGACCAAGCTTCAGGCGAGTGATGGAGCCTTCCTCGATAAGTACGAGGTCGAAGACGGCCCGAGCGGTGTGACCTTCGCCGGCGGGTACATCTGGGTATCCAACTACGGAACCAGCACACTGACAAAGCTAGAGCCGCGCTTTGGGTCGGTAGTCGAGACGCTGGCAGTTGGCAAGGGCCCGTCGGCGGTTCTTTATGACGGGCGGAACATCTGGGTAGCAAACTCAGGCAGCAATTCGGTTCTGAAGATGATTCAGAAGAAGGATTCCGCGGCCACCAATTGAGGGCGTTGACCCGTACTGAACAACAACAATCAAATAGGCAGGGGCGGGCGGCGTTGCTTCAAGCGGCGCCGCCCGTTCGACTCTTAGGAGTATCGCCTCCGCATTGTTGATAGCTGGACCTTGAGTCAATAACTCATGGACCCAGGCAGATTCGCAATCAGTCTTTGTAATCGCCCAGTCAATCCTTCTCGTCAACAATCAAACCTCTCATCTCCTGTGAGGACCGTCGCGCCGGCTGTGATTTCTTGAAGCCGGCATGACGCGCGTGCTAGACTCGAACCCGATGTTCCGCTTGCTTGATCGCTATCTGATCCGAGAGATCGTCCCTTATGTGCTGCTCGGCCTGATGCTGTTGACGGCCATCATTTTTGCTCAAGAGGCCAGCCGATTCGCGGAGTTACTCGTAGTCGCATCGAGAAACGGACTGCCGATGGCGACGCTCTGGCGTCTGATGGCCGCGCTCATTCCCGGCATCTTTGTATTTACGCTTCCAATTTCACTGTTGATCGGAACGCTTGTAGGACTGGGCCGCCTCTCGGGTGACAGCGAGATAGTCGCGCTCGGCGCAAGCGGAACCAGCCGCTTGCGCATGCTCGTTCCGGTCGTGTTTCTTTCTCTCATCGTCGCCGCCGCGATGGTTTACATAACTTTCAATCTCCTTCCGCGATCCATTCGCAACCTGACCGACTTGAAAGCAAATCAATCGCTGATCTTCCAGGGCTTGAATACCGAGATCAAGCCGCGAGTGTTTGAAGAGAGCATTCCGCAGAAAGTCATCTACATCGAGGACATCGATCGCGCAAGCAACCTCTGGCATAACATCTTATTGGTGGACCTCAGCGACGGGCCAAGCCGTCTGAAGATTCTTACAGCCAGCACCGGGTCGCTCAGGCAAGGCGAGCGATCCGAGATGCCGGAGATGCATTTGCAGCGCGTGGCTCTGCATCAGACCGAAACTACTGAGCCCACGGCGCGCGAACAGGCCGACCCACAGAATCAGCTCCCAGAGCCTGTTTCAGGTGCGCAAACCGCCGCGCCCTCGGGAGCGCCCGATCAGGGCCCCTCTCCCGACAAGCACAAGGATAAGAAACGAGCGAACAGCAATCAGCCGCCGCCTTACACGGCCGCGCGCTTCGACGAAATGACGATTGGGCTGGAGGTGACCGAGGATAAGAGGACTGAGTCAACCGGTATCGACCAGGATGCGCTTCCCGTTGAGCAGATGGCCTGGAGCGATTTGATCGGCTACAGTCCGACCGCCTCCGAGTCTCGAGCGTGGCGCGCCGAGATTCACAAGCGATTGGCGCTTCCCGCGGCTTGTCTGGTGTTCGCGTTATTGGGTGTGGGGTTCGGAATAAGCAACGTGCGGATGGGCCGTTCGTTTGGACTTTTGCTCGGGCTGGCGATCACGATTTCATATTACCTGCTGGCGTTGTGGGGACAGCATGCGGCGCTCGCGGGCAAGGTGCCGGTGTGGCTTGGAATGTGGCTGGCGAATATTGTGCTCGCGGCGCTTGGGGTCGCGATCACGATTGCGCAGCGGAGGCCGGGTTCTGACCCGCTTGCCGCTTTGAGGAGCCTTCGTCATGTCTGGCCGTTTGGAAAAAAGGACGGGGAGATGGAGCGACGGGGAGAGGGAGCGAACCAGCCGTCCCGCCCCTCTGTCACCGCGTCGCCCCGTCCGCCGGTCGCTCCGTCTCGACGGTCGGTGCTGCCCCAGTTGCTGGATCGGCTGGTCCTGTCGGATCTCGCGCGATTTTTCTTATTCATACTTGGAG
>DATNBZ010000206.1:0-4685 GCA_035607285.1 Blastocatellia bacterium
AGGTGATAGCGTCGAGTCGTGAGAATGGCGGGTCTTTTATAAGATTGTGGATGGCGAAGAGTACGCACTCGCGCACCTCTTTCTTGATCCGATAGCCGCCATTCTCTTTGGTAAAGAAGCGACGCAAGCGCGTCTCCGATACATCCGCCTCAATAGTTTCCGTATAAGCGCCCTCACGCGCGGTTCGGATTGCGGCTTCGTCTATGTCAGTGGCGAAGATTTGAATCGAGGGCGGAGACGGAAGTCGCTCGGCATATTCCAACAGCATGATCGCGACCGAATATGCCTCCTCGCCAGTGGCGCAACCCGCCACCCACACGCGCACCTCGTCGGCGGTCGTCTTCGCGTGAAAGATCTCGCTCATCGCCTCGCGCTCCCACGCTTCGAATGCGTTTCGGTCGCGAAAGAAGTTTGTCACGCTGATAAGCAAGTCTTTCAATAACGCCTGCGCTTCGCGCGGATGGGCGTGCATGAAGTCTCGGTAAGCCGTGAGTTGATGCAACTGGTTGACCTGCAAACGCCGCGCGATGCGCCGCAGTACTGTTACGCGCTTGTAGTGTGAGAAGTCGTGTCCCGTGTGCGATCGCAGCAACTTGAGAATATCTCGCAACGCTGCTTCGTCCTCGTCTTTCTGGCTGACAACGGACGGCGGTTCCGTTTCAGGCGGCAACATGATGCGGCTCGCGTTGCGCCGGATTTCAATCAGCTTGCCCGGTATCTCAGCGACGGGGAGCACGAAGTCGACGAGACTGCTGTCAATCGCGTGGCGCGGCATCGAATCGTGTTCGGCTTCATTCGGATCTTGTGCGAATGCCAGTCCGTTATGCTCCTTGATGCGCTTCAATCCGTTAGTGCCATCCGAACCCATCCCCGAGAGCACAATGCCGACCGCATTCTCCTTATGAGTCTCACCAAGCGTTCGAAAGAAGCGATCGATGGCGACCTGCTTTCCTCCGCTCAGACGCCCGGGGTCCGTAACGATGATTTGCCCATCGCTCATCTCGAGGTTCTTTGTCGGTGGGATGACATAGACATGATTCGGTTCGACCTTGACGGCTTGAGTCACTTGCGTGACTGGCATCTCGGTAGTGGCTTGCAAAAGCGTGGCGGCATGACTTTCATGCTTAGGGGATAAGTGCATGATGACGACGAACGCCATCCCGCTATTGGCCGGCATGTGAGTAAAAAAATCTTTCAATGGCTGCAAGCCGCCTGCCGACGCGCCCAGGCCAATCACGAGAAAAGACGTAGTTGTGTGGGAGATCGGCTGAACCTTCATGTCTGAGTTTTGGTTGCCGTTCTCAGTCATGCATCTCCGATAAGGTCGCCCGCAGGAGGTTGTTGTGAATGGGGGTCGGCTGAGCCGGTTAGCTACTCTGTACTCGACCCGCGAGGTTTGCGACTACAAGTACAAATTCGGCGGGCTCGACTGGCTTCGCGAGATGTACTTGATAGCCACCCGCCAAGGCGCGCACTCGATCTTCGGCTTTAGCATACGCTGTTAGTGCGAGGGCTGGAACCCTGGCCGCGTGATCGGCCGATTCCGTCTTCCTGACTTGCTTGATCAATTCGTACCCATCGTGTTCGGGCATCCCGAGGTCGCTTACCAGCACATCCGGTTTTCGTTGCTCAATTTCCTTGATAGCTTCCGCAGCAGAGGAGGCTGTGATCACGTCAGCATGGCACTCGGATAGTACCGCCTTCAACATCTGACGAGTATCAAAGTCGTCGTCGACAACGAGCACGCGCACACCATCAAGCCGGGGCGAGCATTCGATGCTTAACCCATCGGTGACTCTTGCTCCTGTCAGTGTTGAGTTGCTTAGAGCCGATTTGCTGCCGGGCACAATATTGAGGCTGAGAACGGGCAGTCGCAGTTTAAAGGTCGCGCCACGTCCTGGCCCATCGCTATACGCTTTAACTGTGCCGCCGTGCAACTCAACCAGTTGGCGAACAATAGCCAGACCGAGGCCAAGTCCTGTATGCGATCTGGTTGATTTGCCGTCGCCCTGACTAAACCGATCAAAGACGTAGGGCAAAAACTCCTTGCTTATCCCTTCACCTGAATCGCCAACGGAAACCTGAACCTCAGAATTTACACGCTGTAGCGCGACTTCAATGCGGCCATTCTTTGGTGTGAACTTAACGGCGTTAGAAAGCAAATTCCACAGCACCTGCTGAAGACGATTTGCATCGCCGAGCACTGGCTCGGCCTCAGCATCAAAGCTCGTCTCGATTGAAATGTTTTTCGCGTCGGCGGCCGGACGAACAGTGTTTACGGCGTCGCTGACGACGTGAGCGATTTCAAGCGGGCGTCGATCGAGAGTGAGTTTGCCCGTGATGATACGCGAGACGTCGAGAAGATCGTCAATCAGTTTGGTTTGGAGAGTGGCGTTCCGCTCAATCGATTCCAAAGCGCGCGCACTATTCTCAGCATCCAGCTTTCCGGTGCGCAGCAAGCGCGACCAGCCAACCACTGCGGTCAGTGGCGTACGTAATTCATGGGAAGCCGTGGCGAGAAACTCATCTTTAAGCCTATTTGCTTGTTCAGCTTCCTTTTGCGCTGCCTGAGCGGCGGCGAGTAGTCGCTCACGCTCTAGTTCCATTCGCTCGCGTTCAGAAATATCTCGAAATATCAGCACGGTGCCGACAACTTCGCCCTGTTCGTTTCGAATCGGTGCGGCGCTGTCGTCAATGGGACATTCCGTGCCGTCTTTCGCAATGAGAATAGTGTGATTTGCAAGTCCTATAGCGGCGCCGGCCTTCAATGTTCGCAGCGCCGGATTCTCGACGGTTTGGCGGGTCTCTTCGTTAAGGATTTGGAAGATTTCGGGAAGTGAGCGTTCCATCGCCTCGGCCTGCGCCCAGCCGGTGAGGGATTCGGCCACCGGGTTCATAAAGGTCACACGACCTTCGACGTCGGTAGTGATAACTGCATCACCTATACTCGAAAGTGTGACTCGTAACCAGTCAGACTCTTTACGCAAAGCATCGTCGGCTCGCTGTCGGGCGAGGTGAATACTCTGGGCATTCTGTTGAACAACCGAACGAAGTCGTTGTTCCTCATCGTCTTTTGTCGACATCAACGATCTCAGAGCAATTCAGAGGCCATGGCAGTTCCCGCCACACGAGCCCTGATTTTTGCGAACGCCGTATCGCGCGTCCTGGTAGTGTCGTCGCTGAAGGGAGAGAAGCCGCAATCGTCTGTTGTACCCAGTTGCGCTACCGGAATGTACTCGGCTGCCTCAAGCACGCGCTCGCAAACTTCCTCGGGCGTCTCAATCCTTGGATCCATCGGTGCGACGACTCCGACGAATACGCGATGGTCTGGCTTCATGTGGGCACGAATGGTTTTCAAGACCTCGAGACGATTCTTTTCACCGGCGAGTGCGATGTAGAAATTCCCGGCCATTAACTGGAACAGGTGAGGTAAGAGTTCTGCATAGTCCACTTCTGCGCTATGCGTCGAATCGCGATCACCTCCCGGACAAGTGTGTACGCCAATTCGCATTCGCTCTTCTGCGTTAAAGCGCGATAGGGCCAGGTTGTTGAGGTCGATAAAACTTTGGAGCAAGTTTCCGGAAGGATCGATCTTGATTGCCAGTCGTCCCTCGGTGAAGTCGATCTGCACTTTGTGCGCGCCCTTAAGCAGACAGGCGCGAACCTCGACTTCGTGCTCGTGGAGTAAGTCGTCGATGAATTGCTCTCGTGTATAACCGGGGATCTCTTCCGGCGGGTACATAAGACTAACAGCGGAAGGAGAAATGACTGCTTGCTTAACCGGCACGTGGGCGTAGCTCAGGGCGAGATCGAGGTAACTGTCAGCTCTTCGCTTGTAGCGGAAAGGCCCAGCGGTTAGCCGAAGCATGCGGCGCGTATGACCCGCGCTGAAAGGAATCTTGAAACCGTCAGGGGCTGTGTTCTCGAGGCCATGCACGGCGTAAGTCCAGAAGTTGTGATACTTCCTCTGCTCGCCATCTGTCACCACCGGCGATCCGGTGGCCTCAAACCGCTCGATAGTGTCGCGAATAGCTGCCTCGTAGAGCGGAGTCAATGCCGGGTCCGTTCCATCTCGATCTCCGATTGCTTCGAGTAATGAAAGTGGTCGAGGAATACTTCCGATTGGTTCAGTTGGAATTTTCATGGGACAAACACTTAAACAAACTGTCGAAGGCGATGAGAGATTCGCCTCGACCGGTTGCTTAGAGGTCGACTACCTCAAATATTGATTAGTAGCCGGAATAGCCATCCTCATAGCCGTGTTCGTATGCCTCACGAAAGTAGCGGCGGTACAACTCGCGGTCTCCGAGACTGGAGCTGTAATCCTTGGTGGCCTGCTGGTAGGCATTCTGGCGCTGGTAGCCATTGTTGTTGCGCGAACTACGATCTTTGCGACCTTGTTTGACGCCCTCGTTAAAACCGGCATTCAGAGCGGTTTGACGCAACTGGAATGAGCCACCGTAGTTGCCGTAACCATCATCGTTGCGGCCGCGGCGATCGTTTCTGTTGTCGTTGCGGTCACGATCTCTGTTCCAATCACCACGATTTCTATTGTCTCGACCATAACTCTCGCTGTTATATCCGTCTTCGAATGCTTCGCGGAAGTAGCGACGGTAGAGTTCACGATCGCCGAGACGAGGACTGTAATCTTTCGTAGCTCTCTGATAGCTGCTCAGGTTGCGGAG
>DATNBZ010000212.1:0-39799 GCA_035607285.1 Blastocatellia bacterium
CAGAGTTAACCATAGTTCCGCCTGCGTACGCGCTGCCGGTGCCGGTGAACGCCTTGGTGATCGCGTAGGTTCCCGCGGAGGGGTTCGATACGGGACGAATTATCAACGCGTAGACCGTGCCGGACGTGAGACTCGGAGGACTGGCGAACGCACCGGAGAAGTAGGACGCCGCGCCGCTCGCGTTGCCGGTTAGCGTGGTCGAAGCGAGGTCGGCGCCAGTTGGCAAGCCGCCGCTCGTTGCCCTAAGTGAGAGCGTGAGATTCGGAGATGTGCCCGTGCAGCCGCTGCAGAACAAGTTGATATCGGCTCTTATCAGCGGGCCAGTGACGCCGGCAGTGAAGGTTTGACCAAACCAGCTCGTGGTGTTCATGCCGAAGCCTGATCCACTGAGCGTCGTGCTCTGCTGTTCAACAGCCCCGGGGTTTGCCAGTGTGACATTGCCGGCACTCGTCGTTAGATCAGTGTTCGCGGGCACACCTGTTTGGAAGTCGGCTTGCGATGTATCGACGGGACACGCGCTGGTCGACGCCGCGGTGAGCGCAAAGTTCCGCGTAGTCGTCGCGCTATCGCTTACCGCAATAGTAGTCGCTGTAGATGAGCCATAACCGGCAAAGCTGGCGGTGATGCTTGGATAGGTGCCCGCAGGAATGTTCGTGAACGAATAGACGCCGCTGCCGTTGGTGGTGGTCGTTCGCGCGCCAAGCGCTACGGTCGCGCCGCTAATGGGACTACTAGTGCCGGCGTCAGTCACCGTTCCCGACACCGTGCCCCCGCTGCCGACCGATGTACACGAAGGATACTTGAACGAGCCGATACGCGTGAGGTTGTTCAAGCCAGTCGTTGCATAGTATTCATTGGTGTACCAGAAGGTGCAGCCGTCAGGGTCAAGCGTCATCGCGCTATAGTCGCCCCAGCGCGTGCAGGTCCCGCCGCAGCTCCCCGACTGCGCACCGGTGCCTTGAAACAACAACTGCTCGGTTTGGGTAATGCTATTGACCGGATCCCCTGCCAATCGTCCCGCGTATTGCAGCGCGGGGTTCGTGGCTGCGTTCGAGGTGGTGTAGCCGATTGCCATGTCGCCCGCGCGATCAACGGCCACGCTGGGCATGTATCTCCAAAGAGAGGCATCGGGACTATGAGTCCACGCCTGAGTGGGGGCTGCTTCTACGGCGCCGCCAGTGACCTTCACCTGGTAATAGCGAACTGCGGATTGCGTTGCCGTTAGATTGACTGCCCCGGGGTTTCCTGCTCCAACCGTGTGGCTCGTCCACAATGATTCGACGCCGCCAATGTTGGTGTATTGATTTTGCATCATCAGGCGGGGATAGAGTTCGTCGTTTCGGTTGGCGGGGGTTGGTGCAGTTTGATTGGCTGCGGCGAGTTGTTCCCACCAGTTTGTGTCGGTAGAGATGAAAGGGCCGGTGAAGGTAGAGGTGGAGATGCGGTCCCAGTCAACGTGAAACTTATAAATGCTTTCGGCGTTGAGAAATTGCGCTACCACAGCATAGTAGTTCGGCGAGCCCGCCGGCGGCGTGCCTGTCTGGAGCCGCGCGTTCGCAGGAAGAAGGGTGAACTCGGTTGAAGGGGCGTCAAACGAGACCGTCTGGGCAGTCGGAGAACCCGCGTACATCTGGGCCTTATTGAACGCATACAAGCGAGTGTTCTGGAACGCCGCGCCCGCAGAGTAGCCAAACATATTCGCCGACATATACAAGCCATCGGGCCAGATGCCGAACTTCGGATAGTCGCCTAAGCCGCCGCTCGTGTTGATCGAGTAGAAGTTCCATCCGCCACTAACCGGATCACCCGTTTTGGAAACCGCTATGCACTGGAAAGCGCCCGGCGGGTTGATGACGTTGTTCGAACCATCAAGCGAAAAAGCAAGGTCAGTGATGATCCAACGGTCTTCGAAAGTGTCGTAGAGCACTACCGGGTCGCCACCGTTATTTGTGTCGCACAGATTGCCGAAGCTACCCTGGCTCATAAACGTATTGAAAGAAAACGCCGTTATACGCGAGCCGGTGCTCTTGTTGTAAATGCCGATTGAAGTGTTGACCGCCTGTATGTAGTGATTGGGGCCAACATCGCCGTTGGTGTCCGGCGGATGCCCCGCGCCAAAGGTGGCAAAGTCAAGACCAGCGAAAGTTATGATCGGCGCAGGCGCCTGAACGGAGGGTACAGGGGCCGCCTGTGTCGCACTGCCCGTAGCTCCGGCAGCAGCCGATTTTGATGAGCCATAGGGAACAGGGATAATATCCGGCGGCTCATGCTCGGGTCGCTCCTGTACGACCGGCTTAACATAAGGGAGATTCCGAAGATCGCCGTCAAACGAGTTGGCCTTAACCAGACGCCCTTCCGTGGGAGTGAGGCTAACGATCGGCTGGTCCTGAACCTTCTCAGCCTCCGTCGTAGCTATCTCGTTCGCCGTAGGCGTTGCGCCTTGCTGGGCCGCACTCGCGGTCTCGGTTGTTTTTGTTCCGCTCGCTAGTCGAGTCTCGCTACTCGGATCAGTAACCCGACCGTTCGATGTGGTCTTATCCGCGAATAGCGCGCTAACAAATCTGCCCGTCATCGCAGGCAGTCCCAGGCTTCTGAGAGGAATGGATTGCTCTTGAGTCGAGGGTCTTGGAACCATCCTCGTCGCTGTTTGATTGTCCCGAACAAAACTCCGAGCACTTACACGCACAGTTGGAACATCTATCTCATTCGGCGAGTTTTTCCTTTGTGCTGAATCAAGCGTCGAGGAAGCAAAGACAGAAATATTGTCGATCGCTATCGTCCCCTTGCTTGCGCCATCCGAATGATAGCCATAAATCCTGATCACCAGTTTGCTGTTATTGTCTGCCGCCGCCGGCAGGTTGACGCTCTGTGTGACCCAGCTATTATTCCCGGGATCGAATCCCGCAATAAGCGGCGAATAACTTCTGCCGCCATCGGTGCTAAGAAGGGCGCCGATGTGCGGATGATTTGCAGAGGTGGTTCCGGACAATACATCGAACGACAGAGACGCGCCCGTGAATCCACTCGTGTCAATCGTAAACTGGTAATAAGTAGTGGCGTTTGTGACCGGGTCAAAGCCTACCGCAGACCAGGCCGCAGCCGAGGCAGCGCTTCCGGTTGACGTTGCACCATGGAGGGCCATACCTGCGCCCGGAGCCTTATTAATAGTTGTAGGCTTGCCTACTTTGACTAATGTCGAATTGCCGGCGCCGGCTTGACGCTTGACGGTGGTTTCAAAGGTTGCGCGTGTCGTGTTGTTTTCAAAATCATAATGCGCAATCCGTATCTGAGCTTGCGCCATCTCGCTGACTGCAAAAACAAGGAACGACACTGCCAAAAGGATCGCTGTTCTCTTCATAACTACCTCGAGTGAAGCGCATCGGCGGATCGGCAGACAGGATGTTAGTGCTTCGGGACCTCCCGTCCCTTCGCCTGCGAAGCTACATCGCAAGGACGGTCAAGACTGCATCGCCTACGTCCACAATTTTCGAGCAAGTGCTCGAGAGAGGTTTTTCCTACGCGGGGGGCTGGCTCAGTTTGCGATCTTCCATACATCGCAATCAGGCCTGAGTCTTCCAGCTCTACGGAACGTTGATCACAGATACTATACAGCAGTCTCATGCTCCGCAGAAGACAAAAGAAGGAGCAGCTCGAAGGGGCGGCCGTGCACACGGCGCCAACCAGAAGATAGGGCACCCCTGTATGGGCGGTCCTCCGTGGCCGCCCCTCTTTGGTAACGGGAACGCTTGAACTCACCAGGAGGGGCGGCCACGGAGGGGCGGCCACGGAGGACCGCCCATACAGGGCTACCGATACGTTCCTCTAGAGAATTGTTCGCGGCCAACTTTGTACGCGACGACTCAAAAGCTAAAGGCTTAATTGTGGGTTATGCCCTGGCTACCACCGGCTGATTCAGGCGTGGTGGTTCTGCCCAGGGCAATCGTGGCGGGAGTTTCTTGCAGAGCGTTATCCAACGCTTTGGCGAGAGCGGTGTTGAAACCTGAGATCAAAAGATTCACATCAACCAGCAACGGGTGACCGTTGCATAGCCGATAAAGCGAGAACGTGCCTAATCGATCACCGTTCGGTCTTAACAGGTCGAGCGTGAGAGACCATGCGGGTGCGCTACTGTGATCATCGGCGCCGTTCAGTCTTTGCCAGGATACCTGAAAGTTGTCGGTCTGATTATCGCCTGACCGGGGCTCGTCAGTTGGCGCAACATGCAGATCGAAGCCGTCAAAGTCGTTTGTCTCAAACGCGGCCCTAAGCGCACATTCGACGCTTTTCAAATCTGTCGCTGCGGAGAGCCCTTCCGTCGCGCGACGAATAGCTACGTTGTTGACGATGATTTTCTTTTGCTCCATCGTGCGATGGGCCACGCGGCTGAGCTCGCCGAACTCGTGATAACCCAGATGCTGCACACCCACCCAAATACCAGTCCCGATGACGAAGAGCACTATTCCCACGGTCGGTCCCGACGGATACAACAGGAAGAGACTCAGCAACCCGCACGCGGCCGACACTACATAAAGGATCAAAACTACCTGCTGTTGTGAGAAGCCCCGTTCCAGCAATCTATGGTGTATATGTCCGCGATCAGCCGTAAACAAGGGCTGCCCGCTCAGGAACCGGCGAACCACCGATAGCACTGTCTCGAGAACCGGCAAGCCGAATGAGATGACCGGGATTGCCACGGCAACGATCGTCGGGGTCTTGCCCGCTCCGGCCAGCGCAAGCGCGCTCAACATGAAACCGATAAAAAGACTGCCGCAATCGCCCAGGAAGATCGTCGCCGGGTTGAAATTGAATCGAAGAAAGCCGAGGATTGCGCCGGCAAGCACCAGGGTTAGAGACGATACCAGGAAGTTGCCGCCAACCAGGGAAACAACGAACACAGTGAGAGTTGAAAACAAAGCCGATCCCGCCGCCAGCCCGTCTACTCCATCCAGCAAATTGAAGGCATTTGTAATCCAAAGCACCCACAAAATAGTCAACGGGAGGGCAAGCCATCCAAAGCTGTAAGAGCCAAAGAACAGCGGGAGGTGAAACACTCCGAAGCCCCCGAAGAACAACAACGCTCCGGCTATCGCCTGAACCGAAAACTTCACATATGGCTTCAACGGACGGAAATCATCGTAGAGGCCGAGTAGAAAGACCAACGTCCCCGGTCCCAGGATGCACACAAGCGTACGCACCGAAAGCACACCGTTAAGTCCAAGCACTTTCGGAACGACGACCAGGCACCCGGCGATAAGCGAGAACGCAATGAAAATTGCGACGCCTCCAAGGCGCGGGACCAGATTCGTATGTATGTGACGGGCTGAAGCCGCGCCGTACGCCCAACCGCGTGAGTTGGCCGTGTTACGCACACTGCGCGTAAGGAAAAAAGCGAGAAGGGTAGAAAAGATAAATAGAGAAAGATATGCTGTCGCCATCTTCTTAGTCGCTCAATTTGGCGGTGCTTGAAGAGTCTGCTTAACCGTAGCCGATGCTTCTCTGGTTTCAAGTTGACCGGCTATCCACTCGTAAGTGGTTTTGAGGCCGGCCTCGAGCGATATCGAAGGCTCCCAGTCGAGCACCTCTCTCAACCTCGAATTGTCGCTGTTGCGACCTCGCACTCCCTGGGGCTTGCTGGTGTCGTGCCTCTTCCCGATTGTCTTGTGAGCCAGGCCCGCCACGATATCAACCAACTCGTTGATTGAGATCATGCGATCCTGGCCGATGTTGAGCGGCTCCCGATAGTCGCTTCTCATCAACCGGTGCAGGCCTTCGAC
This sequence comes from Blastocatellia bacterium, assembly GCA_035607285.1. Classification (GTDB taxonomy): domain Bacteria; phylum Acidobacteriota; class Blastocatellia; order UBA7656; family UBA7656; genus Onstottus_A. The sequence goes on from DATNBZ010000212.1 coordinate 5,775, forward strand.
ACAGTCATCAATATAACAATACGAGCGCGTCTGTTCCCCGTCTCCCCAAACTTCGATGGCATCACCGTCACTTGCCAGAGCGACTTTTCTACAGATCGCAGCGGGTGATTTCTCCCGGCCCCCGTCGTAGGTGCCCAGCGGTCCGAAGATGTTATGGAACCTCACGACTCTCGTCTCGAGACCGAAGTCTTCCCGATAGTGCCGGCATACCCGCTCCATGTACAGCTTCTCCCATCCGTAGCCATCCTCCGCGTCCGCGGGATATGCATCCTCTTCTTTTAGCGGCGCCAGGTCCGTCTGCTTTTGAAGATAGCCCGGATAGACGCACGCGCTGGAGGTATACAGATAGCGCTTTACTCCGGAAGCTCGCGCGGCCTCGATCGACTGCAGATTCATGAGCGTGTTATCCCGAACGATGATCGCTTTGTTGGTCTCGATGAAACCAATGCCGCCCATGTTTGCCGCCAGTCCGTACACTTCATCAATGTCGCGCATCGCTCGAACGCAATTCTCGCTCTCGCGCAAATCGAGAATCTCAAACTCGTGCGCGGATGTCGGTTCATACTCCGGCTCCTTGATGTCCGCTCCGCGGACCCGGTAGCCGTGCCCGACGAGATACTTGACGAGGTGATGACCGATGAATCCGCCGGCGCCGGTCACTAGCACTCTTGCACGTTCTTGCATTCGCTTGTGTCCTCGATTAATAAGTCCGCTCCGGGTGTGATTAACAGCCGGACTTCCCACGTAGTAACGAATCATTCGTTTCTGAGAATCCCAACGAATAAATTCGTTACTACGTGGGGCGTTATCCGTTGCAAGGCCCGCTTTTAATCACACCCGTCCGCTCTTGCAGACGGCGGGTTTCGGAATCGGCAATAGATGGATCAAACACGGTTCGCGCATCGCAGACCGGGCGCAACGCTTCCATCAGGCGAGGCAAAATTATTTGCTTCGAAAAGGCAGCGGCGGCGGAATGCGGGACTCTCACGCCCGAGCCCACGCGGGTTCGCGATGCGGCGTCAAGAATGTGACGAACTACTGCGTCGACATCCCCGTGCGATGCGCTGAACATGTACTTGCCATCATTCCTGGCATCATCGGTCCCGGAGAATATGTCCGACACGTGGCTCTCCGGCGGGCCGATATAAAGTAACGGCGAACCGACGGATAAGATGTTGTAGATCTTGCACGGGTGAACTATCCCGACGAAAGGATCGCCCATCACTACGACGTGCAGGTCGGCGGCCGAAAGTGAGCCGGCAAGTTCATCAAGCGGCCGATAGTCAAGGCACAACACATTAGTCAGGTTGTCGCGCGCAATCGAGGCCTTCACCTTTTCCATCTCGCTGCCCCCGCCAGCGAAACAGAACGCGATCGCCCTGTTAACCGAGAGAGCGCGCGCGGCTTCGAGCAGCGTATCGAGCGGATGGCAAGGACTGTGATTGCCTGAATACATCACTACAAATTTGTCTTCGAGTTCGTGTTCCGCTCGAAACCTGGCCCGGCCCGGCTCATCGTAACTGATCGCGTCGTCGTGAGACCACGGCGGTATGACAAGCACCTTCTCCTGGACGACTCCCTTATCGATGATCCGCTGCTTGACGAATCTATCGAGGACGATGATCCTTTCCGCCCGGTTCAGGCTGTATGACAGAAGCGATTCAAGGAACCTGGCGATGGCTGAGCGCTTTGGAAGCCATCCGGCTGCGATGGCTTCGTCGGGATTCAAATCCATCACCCAGAAAACAAACCGCCCGCCTCTCAGCTTGACAAGCAGCGCCGCAAGAAACGAAATCAGCGGCGGAGACGTCATCGCCACAACCAGATCAAACTTTGGAAGGAACGCTACACGCAACGCGCAGCTCGCAAGAAAACTTCCGAAATCCGCCGCCCGCCTCCATCTGCTCTTCTTGCCGAACCCGGTGCAAGGAATGCGCATCACAGTCACACCCTTCCACACTTCGCGTCCGGCAAATCTCTTTTCGGGGTTGTCGTAACCGCGGCCGCTCGCTACAACCGTGACCTCGTGGCCCTTGTCAGCCAGTTCCAACGCAAGATCGGTCAGATGCTGAGCGGTCGAAACCACGTCGGGATAGAAGCATTGATTCAGCAGCAATACTCTCATGTTCTGACCGCTACGGCGTTGAACTTACGGAGGACTTTTCCGCGCCCGGAGCGTTCGCTTGCAAGTCCGCTTCGACCATTTCGCGAACGAGTTCCTGGAAACTGTACCTGGGTGTCCACCCCAACACTCTTCGCGCCTTCGATGCGTCGCCGACGAGGAGGTCTACTTCCGCGGGGCGATAGAACCTCTGATCGATCTTGACGTACTTCTCGAAATCAAGTCCGGCTTCTGAAAAGGCCAACTCGCAGAACTCACGGACAGAGTGGGTTTCTCCGGTGGCGACCACGTAGTCGTCGGGCTCAGGCTGTTGCAGCATCAAATGCATCGCGCGCACGTAGTCGGCGGCGTGACCCCAGTCGCGCTTGGCTTCAAGATTGCCCAGCCGCAGCTCCGATGCGATTCCCCGCTTTATCTGAGCGACCGTGCTTGTGATTTTGCGCGTCACGAACTCGAACCCGCGTCGCGGACTCTCGTGATTAAACAGGATGCCTCCGACGCAATACATTCCGTAGGCTTCGCGATAGTTCCTCGTCAGATCGAATCCGGCCACTTTGCTGATGCCGTACGGGCTGCGAGGATGAAACGCGGTATCCTCGTCTTGAGGCGCGTGCTTTACCTTACCGAACATTTCACTCGATCCCGCAAAGTAGAAGCGGCATTTCGGCCGCAACTCCCTGAGTGCGGCAAGCATGTAGTGAGTCCCGTTGATGTTGGTGTTCATGGTCGAGAAGCCATCGGTAAAGCTCTCGGCGACAAAGCTCTGGGCGGCGAGATGATAACACTCGTCAAAATCATATTGGCTGACGACGTGGAAGATGCTTGGATAACTCTCGAGGCTTGCCGGATGTAGAACAAGCTTGTCCAGCAGATGAGTGATTCGTCCGACTCGACGTTGCGGATCCTCGAGCGCGACCCGGCGAACGATCCCGTGGACCTCGTAGCCCAGCGCGATGAGATGTTCGGCCAGGTAGCTGCCGGCTTGCCCGGTGATGCCTGTGATCAATGCCTTTCTGCCCACTATGACCCCCTCCGAAACTCATTAGTGACTTGTCACACAAACGTTTGCGATTAAGGGCGCTCCTGTATGGGCGGTCCTCCGTGGCCGCCCCTTAACGGGAAACAGCTTCATCGAAGGAGGGACGGCCACGGAGGACCGCCCATACAGGACTACCGATTTCTCTGATATACCCCACTAGTCCGACAAACTTCAGTTTGTCGTCTTCCTCTGCTGATCTTCTCCGTACGCCGCGACAAACTGAATTTTGTCGGACCCCTTGTCGGACTCGTGCGCGTCTTTTTTCTTCAGCTCTTCCAACCTGATGTCCCAAACCAGGCGAAACCAAAACGCCTGCATGAAATGAAAGATTGCGCCTTGTTTCCCGTCCAGAAAACCCAGCAGGATTACATACCGATAAAAGAAATAGATAAAAGGCCTGATGTAGAGTGGAAGACCAAAGAACAGTTGCTTGAGCCACAGCACCCGCTGGTCGGGCGTCCCAAACAACCGCGGCTCCTGTTTCCACTTGAAGCCTGCCTCACGCCGCTTGAGTTCTTCTCGCGCAAAGGCGTCCGCGTAGCGCAGATGTTTTTGGAGATAAAACAGAATGGCGTCTTCCTTCCGGTTCTCTTCGATGATCGGCGATCGCAGCCGGCTAACCTCTCCCCTGACGTAAACCCGCGTGTCGGTTTCCTCGGGATCCAACTCGCCCGCGGCTCTCCTGAAAAGCTTGAGCATGTATTTGGATCCGTAGCCCCCAAACCGAAGCGCCTTGCCCCTGAATACCTGCTGCCGGCGCACGTAGAATCCATTCTCGCGAATAGATGGCCTCGAGAAGAGTTGCTCGAGTTCCGACTTGAGCGCTTGCGTCAGCATCTGATCGGCCTCGAGAATCATCACCCACTCGTTTCGTATCGGAAGGTTGTCCAGGCCCCACTGATATATCCACGGAATGATCTTGCTGTGATCGTAGGCGAGATTCACGACCTCGGCGTACGCGCGCGCAATGCCGGCCGTTTCGTCTTCACTCTCGGAGTCGATGACGAAAATCTGGTCGACGAATAGATGGGCGCTGCGCAGGCACCTCTCGATGTTTGCGGCTTCATTGCGAGTGGTAACCAGCAGCGTGACCGGTATCAAACTTGTCCTCCGGTTTCCAGTCTCCGCACCGAGTAGTTGCCCAGATAAAGTACGTCCATCCGCGTCTTGAGAAAGCACTCGATCGCATGCCGGGGCGTGCACACGATCGGCTCGTTCTCGTTAAACGAAGTATTCAACACTACAGGAACACCGGTCAGTGTGTTGAACTCGGAGATGAGATCGTAGTACCGCCGATTCAGCTCACGAGTCACGGTCTGCAGCCGTCCCGATCCGTCGACATGCGTGACCGCTGGGATCTGCGCGCGCCGCTCCGGTTTGACCTGATAAACCATCAGCATGGTCGGCGCGGTATGAGTCTGTTCGAAGTAATCGCCAACATGCTCTTCCAGAATCGAGGGTGCAAACGGACGGAACGGCTCGCGCTTCTTGATTCGATCGTTGAGGATTTCCTTCATATCCGCGCGGCGCGGATCGACGACGATCGAGCGATTCCCCAGCGCGCGCGGCCCAAACTCCATACGCCCCTGAAACCAACCCACCACCGCTCCATCCGCAATATCACGAGCCGCTCGCTTGATCAGTTCGTCATCGGTATGGCTTTCGTAGTCGAGTCCCGCGCGATCGAGCTCCGCGCGAATTTCGTCAGCCGAGAACTCGGGCCCGGTAAAAGCGCCATTCATCACAAACCCGCGAGGCTGGTCCAACAAGTTATTGTAGATTTGATAGCAGACTCCCACTGCCGTTCCGCTGTCGCCCGCCGCCGGTTGCACGAACACGCGGCGAAAAGGAGTGTTCAGCAGGATTTTGCCGTTCATCACCGAGTTGTAAGCTACACCACCCGATAGGCCCAGATCAGTCAGGCCGGTCACTTCGTGCAGATGATTCAAGACATGAAAGCCGACTTCCTCCAGTCGCGCTTGCAAGCTGGCGGCGATGTCCTGCTCGCGATCCGTGAGCGGCTCTCCCTGCTGTCTCGCCGGCCCGAAACGGCTTATGAATTCGTCGGAGAAAATGCGCCCGATGACCGGGGAGCCGTCGTCCCACGTCATCTCGACGCCTTCGGCGTGATGACGGAAGTAATCGACGTTGAGCCGGAATTGTCCCTCGTCTTCGGTTCGAATGATGTCCCGGAATTCTTCCAGGAATCGCGGCCGGCCGTAAGGCGCCAGACCCATCACTTTGCCTTCATCGCCGTAGTGCGGAAAGCCGAGAAACTGAGTCGTAGCGGTGTAGACGATCCCGGTTGAGTGCGGGTATTCGACCTGTCCTAACACGTCGATCGAGTTACCGTCGCCCAGCGCCCACATCGTCGAAATGAAATCACCGAAGCCGTCAATAGAGAGCAGCGCAGCGCGATCAAACGGCGACACAAAAAAGCAACTCGCAAGGTGCGCGCGATGGTGTTCGATGTTGTAAAACTCCGCGCGAAGAACATTCCGAGAAACGTCGAGCGCTCGCGCGAGTTCCTGTCCGAGATCGCGTACTCGAGCGGCATTGGCCATTCGATCGCCGATCGAGCGCATCAATCCCGGTCCGCCTTCTTGCGCAACCGCCTCCGCTCGGGCAACCCCCTTGAGGCTCCTGGACATGTGACTGACGGCGCGACCGGCCGCTCGAGTGGCCGCGCTGGTCGCCGCAAAGAGGATCTTCTTGTGAAGGTGAGCCGAGGGATCGCGAGATATGCCAATGTGGTCTACGTCTCCGATGCTCACCCCCGCGGCATCGAGGCAGTAGCGGATCGATTCGATCGGAAAGCCCGCGCAGTGCTTGCGGCGATTGAAGCGCTCCTCCTCGACGGCGGCAATAAGCCGGCCATCGCGAATGATGGCCGCGGCTGCGTCGCCGTGATATGCGTTGATCCCTAAGATGTACATCAGCCTTCTCGTCCAACCGCGCGCTCTTCGAGCCGCCCGATGACCGCCTCTCGCCTGGAAGGAATCCTGGAATAAAGATTCCTGAGTTCTTCTGCTGACTTCGTCCAGGAGAGACTCTCACCATACAGCTTCCCGGCGGCGCCGCGACGCTCGCGCTCATCGTCGTCGCTCATCGCCTCCATAAGCGCGCGGGAAAAATCGTCCCCATCAAGCGAAGCGACCCAGCCGGCCCGTGCCCGCACAATCTCGGGCGCGAGATTGACGTGCTCGCTAACCAGCACCGGCACTCCGCACGCGAGCGCCTCTGCCGCGGCGATGGCGAAATTCTCCTGCTGCGAGGGCAGCGCAAAAAGTGATGCGTTCTGAAGCGCCGACGCTTTCCGGACGCCTTCAAGCCATCCCGTGAATATAACTCTGTCCCTTCCGGAGAGACGTTCCGACAACGCTCTCAGCGATGACAGATAATCGTCGTCCCCGTCACCCGCGATGACCAGGCGCCAGCGATCCAACTCGGGGCGCTTTGCCAGCGACAGGAAAGTTTCAATCAGCAACTCGTAATTCTTCTTCGAGTGAATACGGCTCAGCGCCAAGATGTAAGGTTTGTCGCCAAGCGACGGATGAGCTTCGCGAAACACGCCGGCTGCCGCCTGGGACCGAATCTCATCGAGATCAATTCCAAGAGGTATGACCACTCCGCGATCGAGGGCGAGCGAGCTTTCGGCAAGCTTCTTCTCTTCACTCGTCGTGTAATGGACGAAAGCGGCCCCTCTGAGCATTCGGCCCGCAGCCATCTGCCACATCAGACGTTTGCGCAGCCCTTTCTGTCGCATGCTCCACGGATCCAGGCTCCCAAGCGGGCGGACTATGTACGGAACGGAATGCCTGCAACAGGCCCGGGCAGTCGCGAGGCTCGGATGAGAAAACACCGCGTGCACGTGAACTACATCAAACTTCTCTACGTTCTCGTGCAGCCAGCTTGCCAGCGCCGGCGAGTAATTGAATCGTTCACCCAACCGCGACGGAAAGAATATCGTCGGAACTCCACGATACTCGAATGCGTCGCCGGTTTGAACGGGCAACTGACTTTGGCCGTCAGCATTCGTGGTTGCAAGCAACACCTCGAGGCCTTGCTCGCCGAGCGCGCGGCACATTTCAAAGATAGCCTGGCTCGGCCCGCCATACCGCGGCGCAACGGCTGGAATTACATGAAGAACTTTCAATGAGTATGCCCTGCGCATGGTTCTTACTAGTGTTTTTCCGTAGCCCAGGCGTTTACGCCTGGGATCGTGAGCGACCACGGTCTTCGAGCCCCGTTAACGGGGCTTGAAAAAGCGCTTGAGCGGCCTTCGGTCCGTCGAAAGCCCGATAAATCGGGCTCGAAGATGAGGTCAACCGCCGTCAACCCAGGCGTAAACGCCTGGGCTAATGGAAAGGCCTGGGCTAATGGAAAAGCCTGGGCTAATAGAAAAGCCTGGGCTAATGGAAAAGGACCGGCGGTGGTTTCTGAGGAGGCCACCCATACAGGCCTGGCGAATTCTCTGGTACACCCAATCGGCTTTCGTTCGGTGTTTCACTCGGCGATCCGGATCCGGTGACGCCTGCACCAATCAACCAACACCACAAGTCCCCATACCCTTGACCACGATGTCGATCGCGAGTGGCTATCAAAACGGGTAACCACATTCGAAACCTCCACGGGATTCAACCCCGCGCCAAGCACTGAGCCGGCGTCATTCAAGGCGTCCGAAACGAAGGGCTTGAGAGAGGTGCGGAGCCACCGCTCGAACGGAAGCGCGAAACCCATCTTCTTGCCGCTGGTAATCTCGGCGGGCAGTTCCAATCCAAGCGCTTCTACCAACAAGTGTTTTGGATGCGGTCCGACTTTCATCGCGCCGGGCAGAGAATAAACCCACTCAACCAGTTCGTGATCGAGCATCGGAACCCGCACTTCAAGCGAGCTCGCCATGCTCATCGCGTCCGTGTCGCGCAGCAGCATGTTTCCCATGTAGAGCCCCAGCTCATAGCGCGAAATTCGATTGAAGACATCGCCGTCCGCGTGCCCATTATTATTGCCGCTTCTGATCAACTCGAGCGTGTCAGCCGGAATCGCGTAATCGCCTCGCTTATCAACTCCGTCATGGTCCGCGTTGATGAGCTTGCGACGCGACGCTCTCGAGAACAAGCCACGCATGCCGGCGTACGCCGACAGCAGATCACTCCCGGCCGAGATCATTGATCCGGCCTTCTGACCCGGCAGCGAGTGTCGCATTACACTTGTAGTCAATCTTGCAACTTGCCGGCGCGCAGGCGAGCCCAGCCAGCTCATCGGCAATCTATAGCGCTGCAGCCTGCGCGCTCTCTTAAAACTCGGATAGCCTCCGAATAGCTCATCCCCGCCAAGGCCCGAGAGCGACACCGTGATTCCTGCTTGTTTTGTCGCGCGAGATATCACCCAGGTGTTGATGCCGTCGATGGTCGGTTGATCGATATCGGAGACTGCCTCCGGAAGCGACGCAAGCATGTCAGCTTCGGATAAGAAAATCTCTGTGTGATGAGTCTCCCATTTCTCGGCGACCTTGCGTGCGAGGTGATGTTCGCTGAATTCGTCTTCTTCAAAGCAAACCGTGAAGGTCTTCACCCACCCCGAAGCATGTTTGCTCATCAGAGCGACGATCGAGGCCGAGTCGACCCCGCCCGACAGGAAGACGCCCAGCGGGACGTCCGCGACCAGGTGCAGCCTTACGCTTTCCTCGAGCCGGGCTCGCGTTTCCCCGATCGCTTCCGTTTGACTGAGCGGCGACCTGGTTGCAGGAAGTTTCCAGTACGAGACCGGCTCACCGGGCTCCCCTCTTGAGCTGATCACGAGGTAATGAGCAGGTGGAAGGCTTCGCACTCGCTCGATTATCGTGCGCGGCTCCTGGACGGCGCCGAAACTCAGATAGGAATCTAAAGAAATCGGATCGAGCACCCGCGGCGCCAGTCCCGAAGAGAGCAGGCCTCGAAGCTCGGAGCAGAACGTGAAGGACCCGCAGCCCGAATGATAATAGAGCGGTTTGATTCCGAGGCGATCCCGCGCGATGAACACTTCGCCGGTCTCGTTGTTGCGTATCGCGAAAGCAAACATCCCCCGCAGTAACTGCAAGCATTCCGTCCCATATTGCTCATACAGTCTTAGCAGCACCTCGGTGTCGGTGTTTGTTCTGAACTGAACACCACTCGCGCTGAGTCGCTCTTTCAAGTCGAGGTAGTTGTAGATCTCGCCGTTGTAGATGATCGAGTAACGTCCGTCGGGAGTTTCCATCGGCTGTCGCCCGGCGTCGCTCAGATCGATGATCGATAGACGCCGATGAGCGAAAGCCGCCTGATAGGAATCGGCGCCGCCCCACGTTCGACAACCGTAGTTATCGGGACCGCGGCGGGCGATTGCCTCGCTCATCCGGTTGGCGCGCGCTTCAATGTCCGGCACTTTGCCGATTATTCCGGCGATTCCACACATATGTGATTCAGAGGGACCAATTCTCAATCAATTCTCAACGCAAAGACGCAAAGGACCGCAAAGCACGCAAAGTATCGTTCAAGAGGTTATCAGTCCGCGGGAAAGACCGTTCGCATGTAAGAATCGAAATTGGCTTGAAAGCTGCGAAAGCTAAAGTCGTGTCGCACACGCTCGTTACCTGCCCGCCCGAGTCGCAGTCGAAGCTCATCATCCTTCAATATTCGCGTGATCGAATGAGCAAGACTATCTACATCAACCCTGTTGACGAGCAAGCCGCTCTCTTCGTGCTCGATCACCGACGTGGTTCCACCGTGTGCGCCTCCGATCACGGGCTTACCGTGGGCCATCGCTTCCAGAAACACGATTCCAAAGCCCTCCCCCTCGCTTGGCATTACAAACAGGGAGCATCGCTGGTATTCACTGCGCAGCGCGTGCTCTGTAAGCGCACCCACAAACGTAATGTAGCGCGAAACACCCAGCTCCTCGGCAAGCGAAATCAAGCGAGGCACGTCGTCGCCTTCGCCTACGATCCTATATGCGACCGGCCCGCACCCCCGCACAACCGCGGGCAGGCTTTTGATCACGCTATCCACTCCCTTGTAAGCATCGTCCTTTGTGAGCCGGCACACAGTCAGGATCACCGGTACGCCGGACAGCGCCTGCGGTTTGCTATCCTCGGCGCTCCAATACGGGTCGAGTGAACAGGGAAACAACCTGACCTTATCCGGGCTCATTCGGTTCAGCTTGAGCACTTCACTCCTGGTGTAATCGCTGATGGCCAGCACCGAGTCGGCTTTTCTAAGGGCTTGTTCCTCGGCGCGTCCGGGAGACTGCCAAACCTCGATACCGTAAGTAATGATACAGGTCTTCGGATTGCGAGTTGTCGGAATCAACATCAGCGGCGCCAGTGAGACGTGCCCGAATATCACCAGGTCGTTGCGATGCCTGACGTTCTGCTGAAGGTAGGCGCTGACAACGCGCGCCTTGCTCTTGCCGGCGGCGACATAGCTCGAGAATCCGCCGTTGACATAGCGAGAGTCGGGGGCGTTACGGTCGTTCAGAACGATCGCGCTCACGGACGCGTGATGGCTTTCGGCCCACCGTCCCGCCGCCAGACACAGCGAGCGGCAAAACATCTGGATGCCGCCCTCGCATCCGAAGGCTTCCGGGAGTACCAATAGGATTCGCTTATCACCAGACTTCATTCGTGTATTAACTTCGCGAGCTTTGCGGTTCTTTGCGTCTTTGCGTTGAGAATTCCCGATCCCTCGCGGAGAATTCTCAACGCAAAGGCGCAAAGGACCGCAAAGCTCGCTAAGCCCCAAGATACGGCCTAAGCTCAGCGATCAACTTGCGACGATAATCTGCCCAGGTCCATTGTTCGGCTCTTTGCCGAGCGCACCGCCCCATTGCATAAAGCCGATCGCGATTTTGATATGCCCATTCGATTCGCTCGATCAACGGTTGGACTTCATGAGCCGCGACGCACCAGCCCTCCACGCCATCCGTGATCAACGCGGGCCCGCCGGTATTTGTGGTCGTAAGCACCGGTAAGCCGCAAGCCATCGCTTCACCGATCACCAAACCGAACCCTTCGGCCAACGACGGGAACACGAACAGATCAACCTTAGCCATCAACTCGAGCAGTTCCGCGCGCGGAAGTGCGCCGAGATACTCGAAGCTCCTGGCGTGTTCGCTCATGTATTCGCGTGGAAGATTCATCGAACCGGCCATCAACAACCGTGCATCGCTGAGGTTCAGTTTCTCCCAGGCCTCGATCAAATGCGGCACACCTTTTCGCAGCCCGATCTGTCCGGCGAACAGCGCGGTGAAGGGTCCTTCTGTCGTTTGTGACCTTGGCGACATTTCTTCGGCGGGCGTCCCGTATGGAACAGCTACAATCGGTTTATCTGATGCGCCGTCACTGAGACTCAGGCTGTCGCGAGCCCAGTCGCTCGCGACTACAATCACATCGGCAAGGTCGAGCTCGGCGTCCTTTCGCAATTGTTTCCAGCGCGGCTCGCAGTAGAGGACTTGCTGGAGACCGGGCCAATCCTCTCGCCCGCGGTTGATCTCGCGCGCGACTCCCTTGTAGTAGCCCAGCGGCAGCTCGTAAACAGTAGTCGCGCCCGCTCGTTTCGCCGCGCCAAAAGTGCGACGTGCCGCGTCCTCGTAAGCGAAAACCGCATCGAGCTCGTTACCGAGAGATCCGGACACTTGAAAGTCGTGTCCACTGAACAGCACGTCATACCAGTTGATTTCGGAAGTGAGACCGCCGGGCTTCAGCTTCCCGCCGGCTCGTGAAAGCATTTCAAAAAAGCGATGCGTTTTCTTCCTGGAGTTCGGGATTTCTTCGAAGCTCCTGTTCCGGGCCCGCTCGTCTGCATAAGGCGCAAGATAGCGAAGCGCGCGCAACGCCGTCGAACCATTGAGTATTCCCGTTTCGAATCGGTCGAGCCAGCCAATCTCAGAAAGGGCCAGCGCTGCGTGGTAGCTGTTAGGGTTGCCGTGCGGATGCGACACGGAGATTCTGAGACCCCGTGTGCGTGTGAATTCGTCAACGGCAGTTCGAGCAACAATCATCTTGTCTGTCGGATTGAGAGCTACGCTTGGATGCAAAGCTCTTAATGCAACCCCAACGGGGTTGCGTCTCGAAGCCCAGGGTTGCTGTACTCGGCTACCCTGGGTTATCAGTCGACGCAATATGACCAACCCCAACCGGGTTGCGGCCTGCCACGCGCATCAGTCCGACTTACGCGGCGATGTAACCGGCGTTCAGGCCGCAACCCCGTTGGGGTTGGCGCCAATTCCCCCGCCGTCCCAAGGTAGCCGAGTACGGCAACCTTGGGCTATGGGCCGCAACCTCTTCGAGGTTGCATTCGGCCGTTTCCCTATTCGTATGCTCAATGACTCAACTCCGCTTCGCGACCCGGCTGCTGCGCCGCGGGATCGGCGCTCCTCAACTCATTGCTCTCACCTAACACGTAGGAAAACAAATCGACGTATCGGCGGATCAGTCTCTCGGGGTCGAACTTCTTCACCTGTATCTTCGCGTTCTCGCGCAGCGTCATTCGCAACTGCTCGTCATCGAGAAGCCGCGTCATACAATCCGCGAGCATCACGTGATTGCCGTTATCAAACAGCAGCGCGGCATCGCCAACGCATTCGGCGAGCCCGCCGTTCTTCGACACAATCACGGGCTTACCCGCAGCCAGTAGCTCCAAAGCGACGCCTCCCATCGGCTCTTCCCACTCTGAAGGCACAACGGCGATCTCGCATTGCTGAATCAACTCCATCAATTCAAGGCCGGTCTTGCGTCCCGCAAACACGACGTGGTCTTCAAGCCCCAGTTCCTCCGTCAGATCGACGAGATTGCTATACCAATTCCCCTCGCCGACAATAAGCAGTCTCAACGGCTTGCCGCGATTCTCCTTCCGCATCAGCCTTAGAGCTTTGATCAGCGTCCCCACTCCCTTCTCACTCACGAGCCTTCCAAGATATAAGAACTGAAAAGATGGTCTTACTCCGGGCGGCGCTTCATCGCCGAAGCGGTAGATCGGAAATGGGTTGTGAATCCTTATCTGTTTTTTGAACGGCTGTCGCATCGCCACCCAGTCACTAACCGCGATGTTCATCTTCACGATGTGTTTGCACACAAAGCGCCGGAGAAATAACTTGAATGCCGCTTCAATGGTGAAGAGCAATCCGCTCCGTTTGTAGTGGAACGCAAGCGAGGCTCGCGGTGTGAGCGGCGCGGGCTCGCCGTCGACCCAGCCCAGACCATCAACGCAACTCGCCTGATAACCCGAATGTATCCACAGGAACGGTTTCGCCAGCAGCAGACAATAGGGGACCATCGCCAGAGACGCGCCCTTCGATAAGACCAGGTCGGCTTTCCGAATCAGCTTTATTGTTTTGAGAAGGCCGGGCTTCCTGTGGACGACGTAGTTGAAGTTGTCCGGCTCGGCATTCTCAACGGGCGTGATCACCTCGCAGTCATACCCAAGCTTGTTGAATAGCTCGGCCATCGTCGCGGTGACGGTTTCTATCCCACCCACCATGGGATAGAAGGCGTTGGAGTACAGCAATACTTTCACTTTTGGTTTCGAGGCGGGGAATTTCACAATGTGGGCTCGTTAAATTTGTCTTTTGAAATCCGGCGATAGCTACTCTCGGTTTGCCATCGCCTTCTCTACAGCAAGAATCGTCGCCTCCGCATTATCGCGCGGCGACCAACTCGTCAACCGCGCGCGAGCCTGCTTGCCCATCGTCTTCAGCAACCGGCGATCGGGCAGCACCTCGCGTAAGATTCGTGACAAAGCGGCTACATCGCCGCAGGGATACACATACCCAGTCTTTCCGTCTTCGACCAGATCGTACCCGGCGCCGACTCGATCGCTCACAATCGCGGGTATCCCGCAAATCATCGCTTCATTCACCGGCAGACCGTACGGCTCATGCTCAGAAGTAAACAGCAGGACGTCGCTTGCCGCATAGAACTCCGCGAGGCGCGAGTATTTCACAATTCCAGCGAAGCGCACGCGGTCGGCGATCCCCAATCGCTCCGCCTGCTCTTTGAGAGAATCGCCCAGAGGTCCGTCGCCAACCATGACAAGATAACTATCCTCGACGCCGGCTCGGGCAAACGCCTCGAGTGCGTCTTGCGGGCGCTTGCGTGGAAGAAACTTCGCGCACAGTATCGCCACCGCCGCGCCGTCCGGAATGCGCCATTCTTCTCGCGTCTTCTTTCGATCCGACCTCGCCGCCGCCGCAGCGATGTAGTCGTTATCGACTACATAAGGCGTCAGCGCCACGCGTTCTTCCTTCACGCCAAGCGAGCATATGAATCGCTTCGAGGCGGTCGACGGAACCAGCACGAGATCGGCCACGTGATTGTAAAGAAACGGGAGCACTTTCTTTTTGAGCGACGCCTTCCACGCTCTGCCCCCGTTGTGCGGATCGATGTAGGTGGCGTCGGTCCCAAGCAGCACCGGCTTCCCCAGCAGCTTTGCGGTGCAGATGGCCAGCCAGAAGCTGACATAAGCGTGGCCGTACACGACGCAGCAATCGTATCTGGACACAAGCGCCATCACGCCGGGGTTAATCAAGCCGTAGAACTTTCCGAGCCGAGCCGACGGTGAATAGTTCCGCACTTGCTCCCACGAGTATCCATCGAGCATCGGGATATCGAACGCTTCCTTGGTGAGGTTCTCGTCGCCGCGCCAGAGCTTGGCATCTGGGAGGCTGCAATAAGCGGTGAGCATCTCGACTCTCGGGTCGCGGGCCATCATCCGCAAGGGCTCGGCGTTTTGAATGGGCTGAGACGAAACGAGGAGCACTCGAGTAGTCATTGGGAATTATTGGGAATTGCGAATCAAGAATTGCGAATTTCGAATTGCGAATTTCGAATTGGGGTTCCAGATTCGCAATTCGAAATTCGCAATTCGAAATTCTTGCCCCGGATTTGGAGTCGCTCGGCGTTGTAAAGGGCGAAGACGACTCCGACGAGAAACCACTGATAGACATTCAGGGTGTGAGTTGCGACTGCGCCTCCAGCCACAAGCGGCATCACCAATGCAGCAGTGGCGGCGAACGCAAGGATCTTTGATTCGCGATCGCGAATGACAAAAGCGATGCGGAAAACCGTGATAAGCAAAATCAGCCGCAAGAGGGTATACAGGACGAAGCCAACAATGCCGAGTTCCAGCGTTACGCGCCCGGGTTCGCCTTCAAACCCGATCGGGATCGGGTTGCCCTGATCGGCCATACCCAGCCGCTTCATTAAAGCGGGGACCCCATTTTGAGTAAGCCCAATTCCGTACCCGAACAAGCCCGCGTAAGACGCTTCGGTGATCGGCAAACTCAACGAGTTGGTCATTCTCTCCCACCCCTCAGTCACTCGCTCCTCCCCTCCGAATGTACGGTTATAAAAGGCGTCATATGCCTGCGGGAAGATGCTCGTGAAGGCAATGAACAGAATCACGCCCACAACCGCGATTTGTTGCAGGCGGCGTACGGTCTGGCGTCCCGAAGTGAACAGATAGAAGATAACGGCTACTACGACCATCGAGAGGACCGCGCCGCGACTCCCGGTCATGAACGCTGTGACCACCGTCGCCCCCAGCGCCGAGTAATACAAAATCTTTGACCCTCGCGAGAGGCCGCGTTTCGCATAGAGAGAACTCATTGCCAGGAGCAGAGCAAACATGATCGGCAAGTATACGGACAAACCCGTTACGTAGGAGAAAGTGCTAGTGATGCGCACGAAGTAACTGCCGGCCGAAGTGCTGAATGTCGCAATGCCTGCGACTTGTCCGGGGACTTGCTCGCCGATTGCGTAGCGATTGATTGCGGATTGTTGATTCGTATCCAGAAACTGCATCACTCCAACGCCCGCTACCGGTAACACGATGAGGGCATACCACTTCAGGAACCCGATCAAGCGCTCTTTATCAGGGAAAGCCCGAACAGTGATGAAAGCCAGCGGGATATACAAGCAGTAAGCCTTCAACCCCAACAGACCGATCAGCGGGTGTGTTTCTACTGCTAGACCCAGTGATAGGGCCGTGTATAGCAGGAAGACTCCGAGCACTATGAAAAGCACCCTGAGTCGGCGCTGGATAACGAAAGGCCTTTTCCTGCGCTTTCGGATGTAACCGATCAGCGTCGCCGCCATTAAAACATCTTTGTAAAAATAGACGAGCTCCGAGGCCGACGGCAGAAACCATTTACGAAGAGCGCCCTCGATGATCACGACAACCAGAATGATCTGGATACCGCGCTCCCAGTTGCGCAGGGCCACGATGACTAACACGGGCGCCAAAACCAAGAACATCGGCGCCAAGCCGGCAAGCGCGCCGGGTGCGCGGGTGGCGAGAAAGATCGCAACCACCCCCGAGACACTGATTGCAAGCGTGATGAAAACAGCCTTGTTCTCTCCTCCTCCCATCATTGATATTGGGCGCCGTAACGCGGGTCTGCTCGCTATTCTGCTAACCATTGTTAAGCTTGTTCTGCCTGCTCTTTCCTTCGGTCTGCGATCTCAAGATCAAAGCGCCGAGGACCATTAGAGCAACTATGGAAGAAGCCGATGCCGTGGTCAGAAGTCCTGTTCGCGTCGTTGCTGTGTTCATGAATTCCAGCTCAATCTGATGAACGCCTTCCGGAAGGTTCAGATTAATGTCACCGAGTTGCTCGGCTCCAACGATCTTGATAGCTTCTCCGTTAGCTTGAGTATTGTCTCCATGCGAACCGGTTGCACGGACTAACGTCTCGAAGTCCTTGTTCATTCCGACGGCCCGTTCTCGACCATTAACTGTCAGCGTCCTGGTGTCGCCATTCAGTTTGAGACGTAGCGCCTCTCCGCGGATAATCGGGGCAGCCTTTCCGTCTACGGTGGCGTGCCAGTTTGGGAAGTCGAATGTGCGCAGCAGCAAACGATCAGGCCTGCTCAATTCTACGCGGATACTGCGGTGCTGGGGCTCCCACCGGTCGATCGATACGCTGCCGTTGTCTTCGGCAAGCTCAGCCCGCTCTACGATCGGCAGCGCAAAAACGTCCTCATTCGCAGAGCGGGGAATGGCGGCGAAATTCACGTGCGCCGGTGAAGGAACAAAACTTGGCCGTGCACTAAATCCGCGTGCAGCGATCACGAAGATACCGAAGACTATTCCACCCGAGGCCACTACAATGGCAAGTGACCGATCGCCCAATAGCCGAGGTTTCTGCCGCACCGTGCCGGTATTGAGCACTGCTTCAAAGCAAGCTCCGCTGAGCAAGGCAACTCCCAGGCCAGCAATTGTAAGCATGCGCCACGCGAAGATGCCTATCTCGATTCTCGGTATGAAGCGCCCGATTGGATGAGAAAGCGCTGTCATCATGAGGCTTGCAAAGCCTGCTACGACTGTCCATAGGACAACCTGTTCTCTTAGCCGAGGTGAAGCCGGCTTTGAAACCGACGGCTTTGCCATCAATGTAATTGTGCAGATCAAGATCATGATAGATCCGAATACCCAGATTGAATCAGTAAGGGTGGAGACTGCGTTCTGTGAACCAATATTGAAGAGGTTGTGCATCAATACATAAGAGCTATGATAGGGCCACGTTTCTGAAACGTATTCGTTCCGGATTAAGTCCTGGTCGATAGCCGCCGGATACAAATAAGCCGCGGAGAGAGTCAATCCTAATGCCAGAGCTGCGCCAGCATACACCAGACCTCGAAGGTCGCGCCTACGCCAGGACAGCACAAGCAAGAACAAACCAAAGGCGAGCGAGAATTGATACGCGGTTGGCGGGTGCATCCATATGAAGGCACCAAAGCTCGTCGCCAGTCCTGAAATGTTCAACAACGCCCACCACCCGGGCAAATGGCCCTGGTTTCCCGGTTGTATTCTCTTTGCGACTGAGCCGTTCTCTGTCTGGTGGTCGACGCGGAATCGACGGAATAACCTCTCACCGAAGAACAACATTAGAGGCATCCACACGAAGCCCCACAACTCTGCAATCGCGCCGCGCACGTACAGGTCGACCATGCGATACGGGAGAAAAATGTAGGCGGCCATCACAATGCTCGCTGCGAATCGTGACATCCATTGGCGCGCGTAAACATAGATCGCAGCGCTGGAACAAAGCATGGTCAGCAAGTGCACCGCCAGCAGAGCCCGCGTCCAATCGCCGAGGATCGAGTAAAAAGCGGAAGTGATGTAGTAGATTCCCGGCGGATAATAGTTCATAGTCGGCGCACCGAATCCACGGTTCGTATCCTCCTCCCAACGAGGATAAATCTCTCCGGCAGACAGGCCTTGATGGAAGGATTTCATCTGCTCGTAGTGCAGATTCATATCGTTTGTTTGGGGCATCTTTAGAGCTAGCACGCCACCAGAGTTCGATCTGCCCATGAAAAAAAAGGGCACTACGGCAACAGACGATAGGCTTATCCAGAGGAGTGCTATTGTAGACTTTGCCTTTCTCTCACTCACCCGTTTTGATTCCTCAGTCTGCACACCACACTCAGTTATTGGGGCCATCCCGACGAAGGACGCCAGATCGCGTTCGATTAGACCGCTTGCTCAGGTCCTTGCCCACTTCAACGAGTTGAACCAACGGGTTCGGCAAGGCACGCTGCGAGGGCTTTTGCGTGCACTGAAAGGTCATGTGCTTGATACCAGTCCAACGTGCGGTCGGCCATCAACTGCCCCGACGCCATACTCACTTGCTCGGTGGCAATACGACTGAGCCAGTAGTGGGTGCCCGCTGCGAGCCCATCGGCTGGTCGGCCATCACCATAGTTGGCCACTATCGGTATCATTCGATGAGAGCAATAAGCTGCGAAGATTGTCGACTTGCCCAGCATCGACGCCGGATAGTCGATGACGCCTGCGACCGAGTCCAATAAAACATCGCTGACTTCCGAACCCGGCAACTCGCCGCAAGTCACTACCGCAACATCGACGACGCTCGTGATATCGAAGTCAACTACTCGGCCGATATCGACGATCTCATCGATGCCCAAAGCGCTGCAGATGCGATTCAGATCTGCCGCCGACCTTTTGTACACTTCGATCCGCCGGCCGCGTGTGCCAAACACCACGAGTCTTCGCCGGCGCTCATTCAAAGGCGCTGCCGATTGCGGCTCGCCGATGCTTGAAAAGACAGGCAGGTGATGAGGCTCAGGTAATTCCGTCTTCCCACTCATTTTTTGAATTACTCGAGCGTAGCGTTCGAGGCTCGTCAACCATCGATTGCTCAGACGAGCCAGTCGTACCGTCAGGTTCTTCTGCACTCGCGACAGCCAAAATGAACTGGTCCACGGCGGCCCCTCGGCATACAGCTCATGAAACATCGTAACGAGCACTCTCTTGTCGCTCGAGTGCCGCCATCGCTCCAAAGCTTCGACCAGCCAAAAAGGGCATCCGCGAGTGGCGTATCCGTAGCCTTCGTAGTGAAGCAAGACTTGCTCACTCAGAAGCGAATCTCCGCCAAGCATGTTGAGCAGCTCGCCGATTGAATGCGATGTCATACGCCTGACTTCAAAGCCTTCTACTTTGTCAGGCCCCATCCATGCCGGGTCGGTTACTATGAACCGCGTAGTAATCCCGATGTCGTCTCTCAGCAGACGGGCGAGACACAAAGCATAATCGCCGATGCCGTCAACAACCGGCGGAAGACGAGGAATGATCGTGGCTAAGTTCATGTTGGAGGGCGTCTTCGGAGTGCGCCGCCCTCGGTACCAACTCATACGCTATCTCATCGGCGGCGCTTTGGCTGTTATGCCGCAATACGGTTGAATGACCACCGCCAGGAAGCCAAAGCGCCGCCAGTTAGCCTGCGACTAAACTAACGTCGTCGGGGCGGCGCACTCCATATCTGTTACCCGGTCGCGGTGCGCTCGCCGCTCGGAACACCAACGCTCATAGGTCGCTTCCAGCTTCTTGATATTCGAATCCCACCTGAGCGTTCGCACCCGTTCCCATCCCGCGCGCGCGATCCTCAGTCTTTCTTGTTCATCGCTCAGCAATCCAAGGACGCTGCTCTTCATCGCTTCAACATCATCGAAGCCGCACACAATTGCCTCGACCCCGCCTCGCAACTCAGCGCCGAAGCCGGTCGGCGTAGTCACCACCGCGCAACTGCATGCCATCGCCTCACCGAGCGACATCCCGAACCCTTCATACTGCGACGGGAAGAAAAACACCTTGGCTCGCGTCATCGCTTCGGCGAGCTGTTCGTTGGACAAGCGGCCATGTACTTCAATGCGTTCATGCAAACAAGTTGGGAAGCGACTCAACACTGCCTCTGGGTTGCCGCCTGTCCCGTAGACATCGAAGCGAAGCTCTCGATCGTGGTTTAACAGTTCATTCATCACTGACGTCAGCTTGTCGATTCCTTTGCGCGGGATCCACGAACCCGTGTAAGCAACCCGATGTTGTTTCTTGTTGATGAACGGCATTGCGAAATACTCATCATCCAATCCCGGCTCAACGACTGCTGTTCGTTCCGGCTCGAAGATTCCGTGCTCGATAACGTACTCGCGATCCAGCGCGGATCCGGTGACGAAAGCATCCGCGTAGACGAATGCCGCGCGAGACAATCGCTCATGAGTTTGCAGCAAGTACCACGAATGAGCGTGTCCCATGAAAGATCGCGGTGGGTTGTAGACGCGCTCGCGTTCACTCGCGAGCAATTCCAATCCATCGGTGTGAGCAACTATCAGTGGCCGCTGTTTCAGCTTCGAGAGCTGTGACGTTACCAACCCGAACTCGCCGCCAAAGAACTCAATTGCGTCGTAGCTGTCGGCTGCGAGTTTATTCTTCACAAAGCTGCAAGCTCCCCAAGCCTGGCGAAATCGCAAAGCTCTTCGCATTCCGTGCCAGGTCTCGTAGTCGTGCGGTTCAGCCATGTCAACCGAATGCCCCAACTCGCGAAGCCCCTCAGACCATCTCAAGCGAGTCTTGCCTGAGCCAAGGAGCGGATCAAGCGGACAGGTCGAGAGCGAGAGAATTTTCATTGCTAAACAACCCCAACGGGGTTGTGTCTCAAAGCCCAAGGTCGCCGTACTCGGCTACCTTGGGACACCGATTGCCGATCGCTCCAACCCCAACGGGGTTGCGGCCCGGCCGAGACGAACGATGAATGACAAAACCAATCGCGTCGCATAATCACTCCCAAGGCCGCAACCCCTTCAGGGTTGGCCGGGCTACGACCCCGCGTCCCAAGGTAGCTGAGTACAGCAACACAATTGTGTTTCCCGGCAATCCGCATTGGATTAGTGCGCAGCACGGAGCACAGACCGAATCAAACCATACTCATCGCCCTTATTCGTTCCAACGCACTCGACTACTTGATGGCCAGATGCTTCGACGAGTCGCTTCAGCTCCGCGACCGCGCGACCATGAAGGTGATACGCGAGAACGAATTCTTTCGAGCGTCTCAGCAGAGACGGATCGCGCAGTATCGACCACTCCGAGCCCTCGCAGTCCATTTTGAGAAAGTCGATCTGACGGCCATCAGCCAGTTCAGAACCTGCGATGCACTGTACGAGCAAATCACCATCATCCTTGACTTGGGAATTGGTCGAGTCGCACGTCGTATCCAGCTTCACAACTCCCGAAGTTTCTCCGACCGCTACCGGCAAGATGCGTATTCGCGTCCCGACAGCATTCTGTCCAAGCCACGTCACAGGACTCGGATTAGGTTCGTAAGCGTAGATGTCCGCCTCAGGGAAAAGGATCGAACAGAGTTTGCTGAACATTCCAAAATTCGCGCCGATATCGACGATAACTTTAGGCCTGGCTCTGCGGGCGTAGCTGAACATCCCGTAGCAGTCCTCGACGGCGACTTCCGAATAGCAACTGCCCGCTCCGGCTTCGCTCCCGGCTGCGATTCTGCAGAGCTGTCCATTCGCCCAAAACCAGTAGGGCGGTTTCACCATGGCATTTCTGTAGTAGTGAAAACGTGACCGGCGCAAGAGTCGCGCTGAGTTCTTGAGTCTGTCGAAAGCAACCATCGATTCGTCTTCGTTCCTGTTGTTGTTAAATAGGCAACGCGATTGTGGTCCAGGGAGCAGCCCTTAATTCTTTTCTCTCTCCTTTTGGTATCTCGCCGTTGTATATGCGATATCCCTTTTTCAGCAATAGCTTTGTAACCTCGGATGACGTCTCCCCTGAAGTTTCACACAACACGATTGGTCGCTTCCTCTCCAACAAGACTTCGGCTCCTCTTAGTACCTCAAGCTCGGCTCCTTCGACATCTATTTTCAGCACATCTGGCAATGCATATCTTTCGGAAAGCCAATCCAGAGTTACGGTAACTACAATCTGCTCCTCCGCAACTCCTCCGGTCTGGGTCGAGCCGTATCCTTTGAGAGAGTTGGTAGCGCGTGACCGAGCAGCAATATGAAAAGTTCTGAGGTCTACTGCCTCGGCTACCGCTGCCGGAACAGCATGGACCGGAGCACATACTGGCGACTGTGCCCGAGAAGAGCGCCTCAACAATTGAACCAGCCATTCGTCGGGTTCCAAGGCGACTACCAGGCCATTTGCACCGGCAAGGTACGCGGCACTAAAGGCGAAGAGCCCAACATTAGCTCCAACGTCCCATACAACATTGTCTTTATGGACAAATTCCCTTGCCAAGTTGAAAAGGACGCAATCGATTTCTTTCATCCTGCCAAACAAGAAACGCAGCCCTGCTGACGGAGAAACCCAGATGAGATTGTGTCCCAAATCGGATGGGAGTCTCCTGCGGAAGCACATTTTCCTGGTTAGTTTTTCGGTCGCGGTACGGATCATAGTGAGTTTAGGGAAACCAAGGGTGCCTCACACTTCATTGATCGAAACGGAAGGTTCCATATCCTACCCGGCGAAAGGAGCTTGGAGCACGGAATTAATCACTCCGATTCTTCCGCCGTCCTTCGTATTACCCAAGCTGACGATTCGGTGTCCCCCCTGGGCAATCAGAGCTGTCAACTCCTCAACACTGTTACCATCGAGCAAGTGATACTCGAGACACAATTCGCGACTGCGTCTCAGGAGAGAGGCATCCTTCAAAATAGACCATTCCGAGCCTTCGCAGTCTATCTTTAGAAGGTCGATCGCGCGTCCATCCGCCACTTTTGAGGCTGCAATACAAGCCACTGCCAGATCACCATCAGCCTTGATCGTGCCAATTGTCGAGTCAACCGTCGTATCCAAGTTCACGAAGCCAGATGTTTCTCGTACTGCAAACGGCAGAACGTTAATTCGCGTCCCGGCAGCGTTCTCTCGAAGCCAAGTCAGAGGATTCGGATTAGGTTCGTACGCGTAGATATCGGCTTCTGGAAAAAGCATTGAACAGAGCTTGCTAAACATTCCCAGATTGGCGCCGATGTCCACGATCACATGCGGGTCAGCGCGACGAGCATAGTTAAACACCCCATAGCAATCCTCGACAGCGACTTCCGAATAGCAACTACCCGCTCCCGGTTCGCAACCAGCGGCGACTCTGCAGAGTTCTCCGTTGACCTTCAGCCAAAAAGGCGGAGACACCATGCTCGATCGAAAGTAATGAAATCCAGATCTCCGAACCAATTTCAGAGTTCGCTCTAGTCTATGCATTTGAGTGGGGAGACGGCCCGGCAATAGTTTTGCTAATCTCCAAACGGTCCGACTGCTTCGCGCTCTGAAACAGCCGTCTGTACCTACTTGCAATCCGCCAGGTCACACAGTAATCGTAAAGGCCGAAATTCTTCCGGCCCTTGATGGATCCAAGGAGGGCCAGGGTCATGAACCAAGACAGACATTCAATGCCTCGTAGCAAGCTCGGGAAGTGGCAGGCGTATGTCAGATAAGACGCAAGAAAAGCGCTTTTCCGCTCGAGCTTCTGATCATTGAATGAGCGGCTCCCAGTTCTGTCGTGGTGTATCACGTGGGTTCTTTTGCACAACTTTATTCGATAACCGGACGCTTTGAGACGGGCTCCAAACTCGGAGAACATATGGCCAAACTCAAACGCATCGAGGAATAGATGGTGCTCAAAGATGGGACGAGGGTAAACCGTGGCGCCATCACTGATAGCGAAACAATCGTCATAGTCGCTCGGAGTTCTCAAGAAGCCTCGTGGCTGCAACTCACCTGGAAGGTTCAACCTTGTCGTTGCGGGCAAGGAGTTGGGACGCTCGCCAAGAATCCAAACACTTTCCGGATCCGATTCAATGCAGTCAGTAAGGATTCGAAAATGTTCGTCGGGAAATTCGTGATCGTCATCCATCGTGCGAACGTGACTCCCTCTGCAAGCTAGAGCCGCGCTGTTTCTGTTGGCGTACAATCCACGCCGAGGACCGTTTACGTACCGGCAGTTCCATCGATGTGCAATGACCTCTATTTGGCCGGCCACTGAGGAATCGGAGTCATCTGACACGATAACTTCAAAAGGCTGCACGCTCTGAGATCGCAGGCTCTCTAAGCATCGCTCCAAAGACTCGGGGCGATTTCGTGTCACAAGAGCGACGCTTAGTTCAATCTTTCGCATCGATTTGGCTTCTTTAGGAATAGAATAAGTTGCAGTAACCGTTTGCCTGCCACCGATCCGTCAAGACCGGTTCGGATGTATGATTGAGCGCCTCTTGAAATCGACGGCATGAATAACCAAGGTCGCTCAGATATCGGTGTACCGACCAGGCACCAAGAACATCGACCCCAGCCAATTCGGTATTAAACTCGACGCATAGCCACGGCCTATGTTGTCTGAGGATGCGTTCCCCTCCCCGCAGGACCTCAAGCTCTAATCCTTCCACATCAATCTTGATTCCGTGGACCAATTCCCCAGCGAGGATTGAGTCGAGTTTCGTCATCGGAACTTGTATCAAGTTATCGCCACTCCAAGAGGCTACTTTGGAGAGGTTATGGAATTCATTGCATTCGAACCCCCGCGTTCCTTCCTCCGCACCCACGGCCAAATTGAAAAGAGTCGGCTTAATCGAAATCATCGATACGTTGTACGAGAGCTTTTGAAAGGTCTTTGGGTTAGGCTCAAAAGCGTAAACATTCCCGAGGGGGCCCACAGTCGATACTGCAACGAGAGACCAAATACCAATATTAGCTCCGCAGTCGACGAATGTTTGATCTCGCCGCAGAAGTCGCTCCAGAATCTCAAGATCACTTTGTTCTTCTCGCTCCAACCAAACCATCGCCTCGTAAGGAATCGATATGTCGCATAGGACCTTGGCGCCGCCTGGAAGTTTTCTGATCCTCTTGTTCTTCGTCGCGTTCGCGAGCCAGTAGTTGATCAGTCTCCACTTACCTCGAAACTCCGGTGACGTTCGGATGAATTGACCAAGCAAGTCCACGGAATCCACAGTGGGTTTATTGTGAGCCGTTTCTCTTAATAGCTCCAAGAGCCGAGGAATAGACTGCCAGGGTTCTCTCGGCAATCTCATGCCACGAGAACATTCGTGCCACCTTTCGGCAGACTTGCGAAAGGCCCGCGTACGTCTCGGCGTCGAGATCGAGCAGGGTGATCAACCGCTCGCTGAATAGTTGAGTATCACCCGCAGGCACCAACAAAGAACCTTCGAAGTAACGTAACATCTCTCGTGGCCCCGGGACATCGTACGCAACGGTCGGTATCCCGGCTGCGAGTTTCTCGAGGACCGCTATGCCGAATCCTTCTATGTAGCTTGGAAAGGCACCAACGGTTGCATCGCTCAAGAGCTTTGGGAGGACTTTGTTCTCGTAGCGAGGAATGATCTCGATCCAGTCCTCGTTATCGAGGCGGAGATCAGCTAAGACAGTCTTGTGATCAAACCCAGTCCCCAGAAACGAAAACCGCGCGTCCGGGACCATCGTCTTGACTCTCCTCAATATATCTCCCCAGTCTTGAGAGCCTTTTCGGGGCGACCACGACCCGATGAATACAACTTTTTTCTTGGATAGCCGCTCAGCGGCTGGCCGAATGGTGCAGCCAAACTCTTCATGCTGTTGTCGCGATAGCCCGAGCGGAATGACCACGGCCTTCTTCCCCAGACCCATTTGCTCAAGCCGAGCTATCTCGTCCACATTGGACACGTTGATGAGATCACAGGTCTCGAGACTTGTCGGAAAATTCGAGGCCTCTCGATCCTGGCGAAACCTTCTTAGCAACTCTGCAACCGGGTGAGCTCTCTTCTGCGACGTCCACCTTTGCTCGGCGAACAAGGCGAACTCATTGTACATTGCGTACAGTCCCGCAGATCTGGCAACTAGCAACCCTCTAAACCCCAGTTCCGCTTTTGAAAACGGCAGATTGCCGTGATGACAATCGATGATATCAAACCTATGGCCGTTAGCTTTTACAAAAGCCTTTGCCTTTGGAGCGAAGCTCGGACGAATCAACCGCCTTACCCTTGATTGGCGGCCCTTGATTCCGGGAAAAGCGTCGAAGAAATCAAACTTCTCAACTTGGTGGCCGCGCTCCTTAAATTCTCTCGCTAGCTCGATCTGTGGCTTTGGCCCTCCAAGATTCTCATCCCAAGGCATATTCAGGAGCATAAGGATTCTCAGTGGTTGAGTCATACGTGAACAGCTAAAAGAGGAACACTCCCATCAAGCACTCAGATTTCGGCAGCAATGACGCGCGATTCTCGCTTCCTCTTCCAGGTCTCGCGAACTCCCATCCTAAGATCGTGTCGCGGGCTCCAGTCGATCAGGGCGCGCAGTCTCTCTGTATCGAGTACGTTATGACTTATGCCCGCAAACTTGTCCTCCGCAAACTGAAGCTGCGGAGGCAATCCAGTTACCTCCGCCATCACGTCAATCACTTCGCGCAAACTCGTGCCTTTGCCGCTGCCTACGTTGAGAATCCGCGATCCGAGAGAATCCTGTCGAAGCAGTTTGAGGAACACTTCGATCAAGTCGTCTATGAAAATGTAATCCCGCACCACGTCTAAGCTGCCCCACACATTCAGAGGACGGCCGGCCCGCAACTCCTCGAGAAAGACGTCGATTACGCCTTGTGATACTCGCCGAATCCTGGCCGCGCCGTATGCGTTCGATACTCTTAGAATCAGATAGTCGAGCCCGTGAACCCGCTTGTAAAAGCGAATCATCTCCTCACAGATCAGCTTTCCCAACCCATGGCTATTCAGCGGCATCGCAGGGTCATCTTCCCGCGCCGCGCGACCGCCGATTTCGCCGTAGATCGTTCCACCTGACGAGGGAAAAACAAGCCTCTTCACTCCGGCTTCGATCATTGCCGACAGCAGAAGGTTGTTCGCCTGAAATGTGGTTGTTATCTCGCCTTGCAAATTGCCAGGGGCGCTGCTCGGAACGGAAAAGGTCAAGAGATTGACGACGGTTGAAACCCCGTCGAGTGCCTTCATCAGCGCAGGTTGGTCACAAACAGACGCTTCATGAATCTCAAGCAGGCTCGCGTCACCGAGTTTTTCGATCTCGTCGCGATCAAATCGCCGGCTAAACGCTCGAACAGGCTGAGCGTCGTCGAGCAACGCGCGAGTGAGATTCGAGCCGAGAAATCCGTTCGCTCCGAGGATGAGAATGGGTTGCGGTGAATTGGTCATGTTTCGTGCGAAGACGCCAGGGATTGTCGATGACCGGACAATCAATTGTGAAATGTTCGCAGACTGATGCTCTGCCAAAACTTGTGCCGCACATTGTTCACGTAATGGCGGAGGGCGATCTCCCGGCTGGCGTAAAGATCCCGGTAGATAAATTGATCTTCGACCCTCAGGATGAACCTATCCGGTGAGAGCGGCTGGGCATGATTCCTGTGCATCGCCAGATGAACGATTGTTTGCTCGGTAGCCCAGCCGGGCGCCTCGTAGGCCGCCAGACGATCGAGTTGCTCGCTCCAGTCGAGTCTCCTCTTCAACACCATGAATCCAGCATTGACCGGGTTCAGCTTTTCGGATTCATCGCGCAGAAAAGACGTGTCGAGTGCCGTGAAGCAATCCGGCAAATACCAATGACCCTCATCGCCAGATTCGATTATGCGAGTCAGATCGCGAGAATTAGGAAAGAACAACATGTCACAGTCGGTATAGATGGTCGCGTTATCAACCGGAAGCGAGATCAACAACGCGAGCTTCTTGCCCATTGGATTTCGTTTGGCGAAAGCCCTCACGCAATCCGGCACGTCTACTGCGATCTCCATCCAATCGACAACCTGTACGCAGTCATGTATGCGCCTCAAAACAGAGATCGAGCCTTCGGAATAAGTGCCATCGGATGCGACGATGAATTTCTCCGGCACACCTACATGCCGGATAAAAGACAGAATGCTAGCCGTTTGCTCAGGCAAGAGCGTCTCGCACGAAAATGAAAAGACTGAGGCGCGTATTCTTTTAGACTGAGCTAAGGGCTGGCTTACGATCTTAGGGATCATCCGAGCGTAGAGGGAGCGGACCAGACCGCCCTCAGCTCTGGCGAGGCGATACGGTACGTTTATCATCTTCGACTGCGTCAATCTCCATCGATGGATCAATCAACCTGCTAGATCAATTCTCCAGCAACTTTTTGGTAAATCCGATTGTGACCGACGTTGAGCACGTTCACGAATTCCGTCGTCGGGATCGTCTCACACGCCAGTGATACACTCTGATGCCCTTTGAAAAAGGCGCTCCCCGGCAAGAAGTAAGAGGCGTCATCCATAACCAGGTAACCGCCCACATCCACCATCGGACAATAAGAAAGTATGTCCGAACGGACGCCCTCGAAAGAGTGGTCTCCATCGATGTACACAATTGAAAACGTCTCACCCTGCAACTGTTCACGAATCTGGTTACTCGAGGAGTAGCCTTTGATCAGGCGCACATTGGTAAGATCGAGATTGAAGGTGGCGAAAATCTTCGATACGTCAGCCAGATAGTCGATTCTCCCATACACGTTCCCATCCCTGAGCGCGGTTCTATACTTTTTACTGATCAGTCGCATAATCTTTCGCCCTAACCTCGATTCAATAGCGTTGCCCTCGAAGGGAGATACGCCGGTTATGACGCTATCGAGAGCCAGTTCTGTCGAAATCAACTTCCACAGCGATATGACCTGTCCCCTATAGACTCCTAGCTCGAGGGCTTTCACGGGCGCAAAGCGTTTTGCGACGTGCTGAAGCAAAAGCAACCACATGTGGTGAAACGCACGGTCACCGAATCCCCATTCATTCCGCTCCACGAAGTCCCGATGCTCTTTCAACCAACCTGTCATGTCAGTCAGGCGCGTGAATTCCTGATGCAGATCGTCGTTATGGTGCAGGGTATTCTCGTAGCCACGTACTCGCTCGTCGAAGCCGTCCTTAATCAGTTTCCTTAGAACTGGCTCAGCGGTGCCCTGTGTCACGTTGGCCTCTGGATTAGTCCCCTGAGGGATAACATCGCATTGACGAAGAACGATGGAACCGATGAAAGCATTCCAAACCAAAGGACGCCCTGAACACTCGATATGTCCAGCACCATGAGCAGCGCGATTTGCGTTACGACGGTCGCGGGAACGTAAAGCCACGAATACTTGATCCAAGCCTTTGTCGAATTGAGCGACCACATCGCGGCGGTAAGCGCGTTGAACGCCGCCATGATCATCATCAACAGCAACTCGTGTCTCAGGTGCGCGTACTTGCTGCCGAGTATCCACAGGAATTGATCCGGAAACAAAGCCGCTCCCGCTATCAACGACAACCCCAGCAACAAAAACCCGCCGCAGACTTGAAAGTACCGAATGCGCAGCTCGCGGGGCGATTGGCAACGCGCGAACGCCGGCAACACTATGCTCGCCATCGTCGCGTTGATGATCGTGAAGATCACCGACAGTCTTCCAAGCGCGCCGACCTCGGCGATACTCTTCGTGTTTCCGAAGACGCTGATCAGCCAAACCGTTAGCTGACCCTGAATACAGTAGAACACCGCGTTGGGCGCCTGATGCTTTACGATTCCCAGCATGTTTGCCTGGTCATCGCTGCTGACCGGCGCCTCGAGGTCTACGCTGTCCGTCACCCAGCGGCGCAAAACCACATACTGAACGATCACGCTGATGATCGTCGCCAGAACCGCTACCTCTGCGTTCAGGAAAATGAAATAAGCCGTTACCAGTAACACGAGCCTCACTGCCGCAGCCAGCGAATCGAGCGCCTGTACCCGCTTGATCTGCGAGTGCAGTCGCGGCACGATCATCAACACCCCGCTCAACAACTGATAGTTCAGACCTATGAGCAAAGTCAGCGTTATGCCCGCGGCGTAGAGACGCGGCGCGCCGCTTCGTATCAAAAGCCACACAAGGATCGGAGTGACTGAGATTACCGCAATCGACGCCAGATAGCGGCGCAGTCTCAGCGCGGTGTTGATCAACCTGCCGAAGCGCTCGCGGTCCTGCCACACTCTTCCGCCGATCGACGAAAGCGAGATGCTGATCCCCGAATCGGCGAGGATGCTCATCGTAGACATCATGCTGAAGGCGAGCGTGAAGTACGCGTACTCGGTCTGGCTGAGCGTGCGCACGAGGAGGATCCCGCTTGCGACGCCCATCAGTTGGACCGCGACTTGAACGGTGACGAACCGTGAGAGGATGTTCGCGCGGCGAAGCCAGGGGGAGGGGAGGATTGAGGATTGCGACACCGAGTCCAGTACGTCGGACGGCCGATTGAGGATTGCGGATTCAGAGGGAGAAACCATGAGAATTCTGTGTTTCGGATTTCGAATCGATCGGTGCAACAGGAGGAACGACTAATTTCGAACGATCGGTGCAAGTCGAGGAACAACTGCTAAAAACGTGGGTCCGAGCCTCGCCTGCCATCCCATAAGCGTAGAATCTCGACCAGCCGCTCTGCCCGTTTAATGCGATAAAAGACTTTGTAATATTTGCCGACCATAAGACGGCGGATCGTGGGGCGTCGTCGCAGTCTCGGATACCGTTCCGGGAAGAAACTCAGCGCTTCACACAAGTCAATCGCGCGATTACCAAGCTTGTTGGCCGCTGTTGGGTCTTGGGCTGCAAGGTGCTCCAATATCTCTTCGAGGTCACTGCAGAATGGTTCGGTGAAGACTACTTTGAAGTCCATTCGCTAACGAGCTCGCGAAGCTCCTGACCAGTGCGAGTCCGATGCGTTCCGGACTCTGCCGAAGCCACGGCCTCATCCAGGGCGGCCAGAAGTGCAGGGTTGTCTTCATCGCATTGGTTTGGGTATTCGAGCCCCTCTTTTGCTACGAACGCGCTCCATGATCTCAACGCGAGGAGCCTAAGCTCATCTGAAGTGAGCTTATCCAGTTGGGCTTCGATCTCGGCAAAACTCATAATCGAATTCTATTGATTTTCAAGTTGAGAATCAAAGCGCTTATCGGGCGTTGCGCTTCATAAAACTGTTATCCTATCAGAAGGAAGCCGCGTTTCGAATTCCGATGCCCTGAGCCGGGCGTTTTGCGCAAAGACGCCAAGGTCCGCAAGCAAAGAGACCCGCAAGCAAACTCGACATCATTGTCAGTTCCCATCCCAGTTCTCCGCCCTCGTCTCATCAGGCACGTAGTACCGATTGTAATAATAGTAATACGCGTCGTAGCCTTCGCGGCTCATATCTATGTTGTTCAGCACTACGCCGAAGATCTTTGCCCCGACGCCCAACAACTCCTGGCGCGCGCGTTGGGCGATCGCTCGCGGACTCTTGCCGCCGTGCACCACCAGAATGACTCCGTCTACGATGCTCGAGAGAATGACCGGATCGGTGACGTTTATCAGCGGCGGCGAGTCGATGAGTATGTGATCGTAGCGCCCGGCCATCAGCTTAAGCAGGTCCTTCATTCTCTTCGAGCTGATCAACTCAGCCGGGTTCGGCGGAATCGGCCCGCACGGGAGCAGCGACAGGTTTGGTATCTGTAGCTTTTGTATCAGTCCGTCGATTTGAACGTTGGTTGAAAGATATGACGATAAGCCGTGCTCGGGGTTAATGCCAAATATCTTGTGAGTAGCGGGGCGGCGAAGATCGCAGTCGATGATCAACACCGACGAGCCAAGCTGCGCAAGCGAGATTGCGGTGTTCACGACCGTTGTCGTCTTGCCTTCACCCGCCTGCCCGCTTGTGACCAGTATGGTCCGGGGCGGACTGCCGGCTGCCGAGAGCAACATCGAGGTCCTGACTACGCGATACGCCTCGGCCGCCGAGGAGCGGTTGTCAAACACCGTCAGGCTCTCGGACGCAAGCGGAAAATCGCGCGCTTCTCTGCTTGATTCGCGCCCGACGATAAGGTTTCTGCCTCTCTTGTTTCCATTCAGCCTGCGCGTCGAAGCGCCCGCCAGCGCCGGAATCACCCCGAGCGCCGGAAGCTGAACGTAGCGGCTGACGTCCTCGACCGTCTTGATCGTGTTGTCCAGGTATTCGAGGAAGTACGCCAGTCCGACTCCGCCAATCAGGCTCAGGAAGAGACCGATGACGATGGTTCTGAATCTTCCCGGGCCCACCGGTCCGCCCGGAGTGCGCGCAGGTTGAATCAACCGCATGTTGTTGTGCTGCTGCGCGACCTCGACTTTCGCCTGATTGGTCTTGTTAAGGAAGTCGGTGTACATGGATTTGGCTGTGTCGACTTCGGTCTTGAGGATGTTGTATTGGATCGCATCCTGGTTCTGCTTGACGGCTTCCCCCTTGGCCCTTTCGAGCGCGGCTTTTAGTGAGGCTTCGTCACGCACGGCAAGCTCATACTCGCCTTTCAATTTGTCCTCGAGCGCTTTGCGGCTCGCATCCAGTTGCGCTTCGGTTGTTTTGATCTGAAGTTTGGCCGATACAATTTGCGGATGTTCCTGGCCATACTTGAGGTTGAAATTCTCGAGGTTCGCTCGCAGCTCATCGAGCCTTGTCTGAAGCGCGGCGATCTTGGGGTCCGAAAACGCCGCGGGCAATTCGGACATACGACCGGCCTTCACTATTTCGTAGACCGACTGTTTCAATATGCGATCGGTTTCGGTGCGAGTGGCTTGATCGTGCAGGCGGGAGAGCTTGTCCGTAGTCAGAGTCTCTTTGCCTTCGGTTGCGAATATGTTGTGCGCTTTCGTGTAGTCGGTCAGGTCCTGTTCGGCGCGCTCGACCTTACCCATGAGCTCGCGGGTTGTGGTATCGAGCCACTTCGACGCACTGGTAAACCGTTCGGTCTTGTTTTCGAAGTTCTGATCGATGAAGTCCTGCGCGACGCCGTTGGCCACCGCTGCGCAGATGACAGGATCAGTGTGAGTGTAAGTCACCTTGAGCGTTCGCGTTTCCTTGACCTGTTCGGCCTGCAGACCGCCGGCGACCATTCCCACAAAAGGCGCAAGCCTTTCGTGCTCTTCAGGCGAACGCGAGTGCTTGCTGTCGGGGCCCGAGATCAAACCGCCAACGGTGGTGAGGGGCTCAGGCTCGGGCTTCTTAAAGGTAGCCCGGTTGAACACCGCTTGCACCGCTTCCCAAAACGTTCTCTGCGTAGGCTCGCTGAACTTGGGATTCTGATCGAGCTTCAGATCGGCGACTACATCTTCCAGCAGAGGCTCGCTGGTGAGGCGAAACAGATTTGTGTTGATGCTTAATTGGGGATAGTAGAGATCATCATCGGCCAGGACTGCCACTCCATTTGCGCCCGAGCGAACGGCCGGTGTCTCCTTGCCGATTTCTATGAACGCCGACGCCTTGTAGGTGGACTTGGCGCGATAGGCTTCGATGGTTACCAGCGTCGTGACTATCACCGTGACGGCGATGATCAGCCATCTACGCTTGCGGATCATGCGCCACAATTCGCGAAGATGAACGCTGTCTTCGTCGTCCTCACCGTAAGGATTGCCGTAACCGTAGGCCGCCGATTCGGGATAGCCAGGCATTCGCGGGTAGCCGGGCCGCAGGAGCGGCGCTCCTTCGTGAGGTGTCACCCTTTCAAGCTCAACTCTTTCGTCAGACATCTTGAGGACTCCTATGGGCAGAGGGCAGAGGGCAAAGCGCAAAGGGCAAAGGGCAAAGGGCAAA